>JANTFU010000024.1 GCA_024763295.1 Anaerolineales bacterium | reverse complement strand
GTACAAATGACATCATCTACAAGATGAACGGGGAACTCATTACCAGCGATACCCAGATGCGTACCATTACCCAAGATAATCTCGACACCGAAGTTGGGATCGTCCTCCTGCGCGACGGCGAAGAAATCACAACCACTGCCACACCGCTCAGCTCGCGTTCGGTGGAAGAAGGCGCTTTTGGCTTTATGCCCGGTTATGCCTACGATAAAGCCCCCTCATTTATTAAATCTTTTGGCTATGGCGTCCAGATGACTGCCTACCACGCCCGTGAATTGCTGCTCCTGCCCGGCAGAATCATTAGCGGCAATATCGCCCCCGAAGAGGGACGCTTCATCGGCTTTAAAGGCATTTTCGATATCTTCAAGCGCAGCGTGACCACCGACATCGAAAGCCGCTCAAATGTCAGCGCTCCTGCTCCAAGCAGCGGTGGCGCATCTTCCCCCAATACCGAAGAGCCAACTTACTTCACACTGCTGATGATCGCCAACCTGACCATTACGCTCGGTGTTTTCAATCTGCTCCCATTCCCCGCTCTTGATGGCGGACGAATCGTCTTCCTCTTGCCGGAATTGCTCTTTCGCAAGCGCGTTTCCCCGCGCGTGGAAGGTGTGATTCACTTTGTCGGCTTCATGCTCCTGATGGGACTAATGGTTTACATCAATGTGCTAGACTTTATCAACCCTGTGACGGTCAATTTTCCGTAAGTGATAATATTGCTTCGCCTTGATTTCGATACGGCGAAGCGCATCGCCTACTCAATCAGCGGCTACTAAGCTTGTCGGAATACCCTACAATAAACTGGCGGCGGTTGAGTAAAACGACAGTTTCATCGTCGTTCATATCGAAACCAGAGCGACCCTATACCAATAAAACATGACCACTCCTGAAATTACCTTTGAGGACGCCCTCACCCAACTCCACGACGAGAAGAGCGAGATGAGCAGAGAAATGCTCGCTTTTTTCTCTGATATGACGCCGCGCCAGTTGACGGCTTTGCAAAGCAACTGGGACAAACTCACGCCAATACGCAAGCAGGATTTTGTCAGCAAGCTAAAACAACTATTGGAAATCGACACCTTGCTCAGTTTCGACCTTTTGGCACGCACCTTGCTCAAAGATGCCGATCCCTTCGTGCGCGCGGGCGCAATCCGCTTGCTGGACGAATACGAGCGCAGCGACATCATCCCCGACCTGCTGACAATTGCTCAAGACGATGACGCCATGACACCACGTGCCGAGGCAATTACGGTTTTGGGTGGCTTCATTTTGCGTGGCGAATTGGGCGAAATTGCAACTGCCCATCTACGCGACGTTGAAGAGGCGTTGATGCGATTGATTCATGCCAACGAAAAAACCGAGTTGCGCCAGCGCGCACTCGAATCGCTGGGCTATTCATCGCGGAGCGAAGTCAAAACGCTCATCCGCGAAGCCTGGCAGCGCGATTTGCCAATGTGGCAAGCCAGTGCTGTCTTCGCTATGGGACGTTCCTGTGACCAAGACTGGCGCGATGAGGTTTTAGAAGCCTTGTTGCACGAGAACGATATTGTTCGTTTGGCGGCAACCAAAGCCGCCGGTGAGCTTGAACTCGGCGACGCGCGCCCGCTGCTGCTGAAAATGCTCGAAGATGAGCGTGATGAAGAGGTCTTCCGCGCTTTAATCTGGTCGCTTTCACAGATTGGCGGCGAAGATGTGCGCGAGTATTTGCTCAGTTTGCTCGATCAATATGACGATGAGGAAGAAGCCGCGATTGAATATATCGAAGAGGCGCTTACAAATCTCGACTTTACGGAAGACTTGCAAAATTTCGATTTTCTCGCTTTTGACGAAGATGATCCGCTCGCAAAGTAGGAGCTTTCAGTGGGAAATAAAAAAAGACTTGGCATTTTAACGGTTTTACTGCTCTCTCTGGGTACACTGTTTTGGGGCAGCTACCCCGCACAGGCTGAGAGCGGGGTCACGTTTTCGCATGTCAAAGTCGGGCATCAGTTTGGGGAATATATCCGCTTTCGGGTGCAGATTGAATCCGGCGATCCCATTGAAAGTGTGACGATTTCCTTCCGCGACAAGCGTGAAGCACACACCCGCACGGCAACGATGACGCCGCAAGAGGGCGAGTTTGTTTATCGCTACGATGCCAGCGATAATTATTTACACCCCTTTGCCAGATTGACCATGCGTTTTCAGGTACAACTCGAAAATGGACAGGTAGTTGAAAGTCAATCGTATGGCTATACTTATAGCGACAACCGTTTTGCGTGGCAAATGCGCGAGGAAGGTGACTTGCGCGTTCACTGGAACGAAGGCGACGAAAGTTTTGGACAAGCCGCTCTGGATGCCGCCCGCAACGGCTTGGCAAGGACAGATGGTTTTTTCCCCGTAATATTGGACGAGCCGGTGGATGTTTATATCTACGCTTCGCCGGTGGATTTGCAAAACGCGCTCTTTTTGGGTGGCGAGAGTTGGGTGGCGGGTCACGCGGACCCCGGGCTGGGTGTCGTTTTTGTGTCGATTGCCCCAAGCACTGAACAGCGGATTGCGATGCAGCAGCAAATTCCGCATGAGTTGACGCATGTGCTTTTGTACCGTTATCTTGGCGAGGGCTACAATCGCCTGCCAAACTGGTTGCTGGAGGGCGTTGCAACGCTCTCGGAACTTTATCCAAACCCTGACTACGAACTCGTGTTGGAACGCGCCGTGGAAGATCACACGCTGATTCCCATTGCGGAGTTATGCGATGCTTTTCCGCGTGATGCTTCGCAAGCCTTTTTAGCTTACGCCGAGTCGGTCTCGTTCACGCGCTATTTGCACGAGACGTATGGCACGACAGCCTTTGAACAATTATTGCAAAATTATGCGGATGGGCTACATTGTGATGCAGGCGCGCAAGCAGTCTACGGGCAGTCGCTGGAGCGTCTGGATGCGCGTTGGCGAGAAGCCGCGTTGGGCGCAAATTTGCTCGGTTCTGCCTTGCGCGAAACCGCGCCCTACTTGTTGATCTTAGCAATCTTTTTGGCGTATCCGGCTGCGCAATTTTTGGGCGGTAAACCACGAAAATGAGTACGAAAAAGCGTGTTCACATCCGTGTTTGGGGGCGCGTGCAGGGCGTTGGATTCCGTGCTTTTGTGGCACAGCAGGCAAAGTTGCTCGGCGTAAGCGGCTGGGTGCGTAACGTCGGCTGGAATCAGGTCGAAACGCTCGCAGAAGGACATGAAGATGTCTTGAAAGCCTTTGTGGAAATCGTCAAGCAAGGTCCCGCTGTCTCACGCGTAGAAAGGCATGAGGTGATTTGGGGCGAGGTTGGCGATCAGTTGGATGGGTTTCAGGTGAGGTGGTTTTGATGCGTAAATGTTTTCGTTGGATAGATTATTCGAGGAAAGAGGAAAGAGGAAAGAGGAGAGAGATGGCAACGTCTTTCATCTTTCCTCTTTCTTCCCTATAATTTTATGGATCAAGATTCTCCCCGCTACCGCATCGCGCTCAGCGATTTCAAACGTGCGCGCCGCAAAGCTGCGTTGCAGGATATTCTCAGCCGTTTTACCGGTCATTCTGCGGCGTTAATTCCCTTTGAAGAGGCGCGCAAACGCCTAAATGCCAAAGGCGAAGAAGCGCTCGGCTTGCAGGAAATTCCGCTTAAAGCGATTATTGGCAGCGTGGGACGTTATGCCGACTTCAACCGCAACTTTTTACCGCGCAGTGACGCACACGCCAATCGCTGGGCAACGGTCAAAGCCAAATTGCGTGATCTGGACGCGATGCCGCCCATTCAGGTTTACCAGATTGGGGAAGCCTACTTCGTGCTAGATGGCAATCATCGCGTTTCAATTGCGCGCGAGCGGAATGCCACGCACATCCGCGCCTATGTGACCGAAATTCACACCAAAGTCCCACTCACGCCGGAGACGGATTTTAACGAGTTTATTCTCAGAGCCGAGTACGCCCAATTTTTGCAGCATACCAACTTCGACGAATGTTGTCCGGAGGCTACGTTCAAGGTGACGGTACCGGGGCAGTATAAAATTTTGGAGCAGCGCATCCGAGCTTACCAGCGGCAGACCCAGCTCAAATCCGCGCGCGAAGCGACACAATCCTGGTACGAAAATGACTATCTGCCAGCTATCGAGCGCATTCGTAAGCGCGGTATTCTGCGCGATTTCCCAAAGCGTACGCCCACCGATCTCTATGTCTGGATTTTTCAGCACCGCGAAAAACTCGAACAGGAACTGGGCTGGTCGGTGGGCACGGTACAAGCCGCAGATGATTTGGTTGAAAAGCGCGGTGAAAGTATCAAACAAAAGTTCAAACGCGGGCTTGAGGGCGTGCGCAAAAAAACGTTGCCTGCCTTGCTCGAAAGCGGGCTGCCCATCGGCGCGTGGCGCAAAAAATACGCCGCTATCCACCACGCCGACGTGCTTTTTGAAAAAATTCTGGTGCCGTTGAGCGGCGAATACGATAGCTGGAAGGCGCTGGAGCAAGCGCTGCTGGTGGGCAGTTATGAAGATTCGCATTTGTTGGGCTTGTCGGTGGCGCCATCGCGGGATGAGATGAAAAGGAAGACCTGTGAAGAGGTGGGAGAGCGCTTTAAGAATGAGTGCGCGGCTGCGGGATTAAGTGCCGAATTCGCACTTGATTTTGGTAAGGTCTCATCTGTGATCAATGAGCGTGCCCGTTGGGCGGATCTCGTTATCTTGCATCTCGCACATCCGCCGCAAGCCCAAATTGCCTCGCGGCTCGGCTCAGGGCTGCGCGACCTAATTCAACGCTGTCCGCGCCCGGTGATGACGGTGCCGCAACCGAGCGAAAAGCTCGAAAACCTGCTCGTGGCGTATGATGCCAGCCCCAAAGCGAACGAATCATTGTATATGGCGGCGTATTTTGCCGGTCGTTGGGGTGCTACGTTGACTGTGTTAAGCGTCATCGAAGATGCCAATCGACCGGCATGGCAAATTGTGCGCGCCAAAGATTATCTCGAAGGGCAAGAGATTAAAGCAATCTATGTCAAAAAAGAGGGAAATGTCCCGCAAGCTATTTTGGATGTTGCGGAAGAAGAACAGATCGACCTGATCTTGATGGGCGGCTATAGCCGTGCGCCCGTTGCCGAGGTGATTTTAGGCAGCGCCCTGGATGAGGTGTTGCGGAAGACGAATAAGCCGGTATTGGTTTGCCGGTAAAGCCCCCTCTATCCTCTCGGACATCTCCCCCAAATTGAAAAGCAAATTTGGGGGAGACCAAACGATTAGCTTGATTCTATCCCCTAAATTTCCAACTCTAAAACCTTATACCCATAGGTATTAATGACCAACGTTTCCCCAACCTGCGTTTCGGTAATTGTGTCATCGGTGTAGACGTGGTTGTGTCCGTGAAAGTGATATTTGGGTTGGCAAACTTTGAGTAGCCAATTGAAGGCTTTGATGCCGATATGCGTCCAGTCTTCGGCATCGTGGATGCCGCGCGGGGCGGCGTGGGTGAGGAGAATATCCACACAGCGCCCGTATTTGAGTTTATTGAGCAAAAGTTTGGGGGCGAGATTGAGCACATGCTCCCACATTTGGGATGGGGTATATTGAAAATCCCCATTGCGGTTATAGCGATTGCAGCCTTCAATGCCCGCCAGAATAATGCCCTGTACTTCAACCGTTTTGCGATGTAAGTCAACGCCATTGCGCGGGGCTTTGCGTTCGCCATCTACGCCGTATTCAATCAGGGGGTCGTGATTGCCGCGCACAAAATAGAGCGGTACACGCAATTTTTTGGCGATAGCGTCCTGATAGTAATAGGGCAAGTCACCGCAACCCAGCATGAGTTCCACATCCTGAAGTTCGGGAAAATTTTCAGGGCGTTCTGCAAGGGCAGGGATGACTTTGTCGCTAACGGAGAGGATTTTCACGGAGAGGGTTTAAATCCCGCCCCCATCCTATCTTTCCCCCGCAGGGGAAGGGACTTGATCTCCCCCCGAAGGGGGGAGATGTCCGAAGGACAGAGGGGGGATATTTTATTTGATCTCGATCGCGTAATTTGCCAACTCGCGCGTAAAGCGGGTTGTGCCGGTGACGACGAGGGTCGCGGTATCGCCGCTATTTAGCGAGAGCGGAATGTCGGCGGTTTGATCGTCGCCGAGTTCAATGATTTCGACGGTAGTGTTGCCGCCGCTTTTAACGATTAATGCAACTTTAAAGGTTTGCGGGAGGGTATTTTGCACGCGCACGAAGCCGGCTGCTTCCCAGCCGCCATCGTCGGATTCAAAGTCCGTGAAGTAGTCGATGGCATCAACATGCACATCGTCGATGAGCATCCCTTCGCCATTGACGGCGGCGTCGGTGACGTATTCAAAGCGGACGAAAATCTCTTTGCCGGCATAAGCGGAAAGATCAATGGTTTCTTCAATCCAGCCATCGGTAACGTCGTTATATGCCCAGCCGTAAGAGTTGCCGGAGGGATCTTCTCCTGTCCCGGAGGGGGTGGTGATGATCTCCCAGTGTTCGCCGTCTTCAGAAACTTCAAAGTAGACGTAGTCGTAGTCGGTTTCGATGTCGTACCAAGTGTTAAAGGTAAAGGCTATGGTACCGGAGACATCGCTGAAGTCGAATGAGCGGGTTAGGGTCATGTCCGATTCGTCGCCTTTGTTGGACCAGAAAGCGTAATCGCCTGAGTAGACGTCTACCGGCAGCAATCCGGTTTGGGTCGATCCCGTAAATGAAAGGGTGTAATCGCCCGCGCAGTTGATTTGGATGTAGTCGCCACCGTACTGGTGGACGTTGTAATTTTGCGATGCGGGGCAGGATGAGATTGTTTCGGTGGCACGAGGCTGCGGCACGTCTGGATAGTTGGTATAGATGTAGCGTCCATCTGCAACGGTTGAGTCTTTAAGGTAATTGGCGAGCAGCCAGTCGATCACAACATCGTCGGCGAGGATGGGCTTGCCGGTAAGCGGATCGGTGGCGTTGATGGAGCGCAGGGTGTTGTCGACGCTGTCCATGCCGTTTTGTTCGTCTGCGGCGAGGGCTTTGGTGGCATCTTCGCCGAAACGGTCGAGGAAATAGGTGGTAAACATGAAGGCGGCACCGTAATGCGGGGTGGTAGCGTTTTGGTCATTGGGCCAATCGTTGAGTTGCATGTCGGGATTTTGGGTGTAAATCCAATCAAAGCCGCCGGGATCGAGGTCATTGAGGAAGGTGGCGAGTTCGGAGAAGCCTTCATTGAGCCAGGATGATTCGTTGCGATCTTGATTCCAGTGAATCATGTGTTGGAATTCGTGCGCAAGAACACCGTAGGTAAAATCTTCGTTGAGGTAGGTGTTGTCGGCATTGAAGAGGAACATTTCGTGCCCGTTGGAGTATTCGTGCGCGAGGGGATGGTATTCATCGGCGGATGAATAGTAGCCCGCGATGCTGTAGCCGATGCCGCCGGTGTAGAGGATGTAGATGCGCTCATCCCCGTCCACGCCGGGAGACCACTCGGAACCGAAAAATGTGCGGTTGGTGGGATAGATTTTGTTCTCAAAGGTATCCATCAGCCTAACCATGTCATTATGGTCGTATGTAACACCGTCCTGTACCCAAAAGTAGGAATGATCGGTGACGTATTGCAAGGTGGCTTTGACTTCAAAGTTTTCGTCTGTGCCGTCAGGGTTCATGCGGATTGCCCAGAAGGTATCCGTATCGCCGATTTTGCGGTTGGTGGGGGCATCGACCGTTTCGGGGATGTTACAAACGCCTTTGAGACGACAGGCAATTTCGGGCAGGTAATTTGGCGGAACAATGGCTTTTTCCAGTGCATCAAGCGTATCAACTGGAATCTCGCTGACCGGCGAGCGTTCCACAACGATGGGGGCGCTGGGGGTTGAAGTAGCAATGTCTGGTATCGTCACACCGAAATCACGGTTGAAGTTAAATTCATCTAAATGATTTGCTGCCCAAGTGCCAGCCGCGGCGAGAACAATAAAGCAGCAGCATAATAGGGCGACGACTACACCAATAATGATCCAGATGGTTTTCGATGAGGAGGATGGCGTTTCTTGCATAAAAACTCCTTGTGAGGGAACTATCAAGTATTTTGTAATGACCTCCATGATCACACGGCATCGCTGTGGCGTTTTCAGAAGGGGAGGTCGTTACAGTATTTTAGCGTATAAAGAGGGAAAAGGGATAAAACAGGTAGATCGCTTGCGACGGATAAATGGGAAAATCGTGCCAAAGATAAGCAGACCATTATTTCTGCCGTTAAAAACCTGTCATTTTTGTAATTTTGCTCTCTTGCGATAGATATGCGTGTAAGAAAATTGAAGGTATAATTTTTTTGCATTGTGATGCAAAAAGGTTAACGTTATGGCAAAGAAAATTTTTATCTCTTACTCGCGGCACGATTTAAACTTCGTGGAGAAGTTAGCCCAAGACCTGCTTGATGCCGGTTATGAAGTCTGGTATGACCTCTCCAAAATTGAAGGCGGTGACCGCTGGGCACAAGAAATCCAAAAAGGCATTAATCAAAGCCAAATTTTCGTCTTGGTCGTCACGCCACACTCAATCGCTTCGGAGTGGGTTGAAAAAGAGTATATCTTTGCAAGCCAACGCGGGCTAAAGGTTGTGCCCCTACTCCGAGAGCATTGTCAACTTCCGATTTGGCTACTTAACATCCAATATGTTGATATTGTGGGGATTAATTACGAACGAAATTTCAATCAAGTCTTGGAGTCTTTTCAAAATTATGGTCGCCGCAAAGAAGACCGGAAACCAGAATCGGCAAGTTGGAAACATCGCTTGGAGAAAAGCGTGCCCTATATCGGGATGATTTTGGCTATGTTGGCATTAATCCTGTTGCTCTTCCTCCCCAAAAGCCCGGTCTCGCTCATCCCGCCAACGCCGACATTGACCAGCACGTCTACGACCACGCCAACCAATACACCGACGCAAACGCCAACGCCAACCTTCACACAAACGCCGAGTGTAACGCCCTCCCAAACACCGAGCGCGACACCAACTGCTGAACTCGGCGAGGGGACTCCCAGCGCAACGCTCACCTTAGCGCCAGAGATTACCGATGATTTCGGCATAGAAATGGTACTGGTCGAAGAAGGCGTTTTCCTGATGGGCAGTGATTCCGGCGATACGGACGAAAGCCCGGCGCATCTTGCCAACTTAAATGCTTACTACATTGATAAATACGAAGTCACAAACGCTGCCTATCGCGCCTGTGTTGCAGATTTAGGTTGCGAACTACCCAAAAATACGCGCTATTATCTCCAACCGGACCACCCTGAACATCCCGTTGTCTACGTTACATGGGAAATGGCAAATGCCTATTGTGAATGGCGTGGTGCGCGGTTGCCCACCGAAGCCGAATGGGAAAAAGCGGCGCGTGGTACCGACAGTTTCAGCTATCCATGGGGCAACTTCTTTGTTCGCAGCGCGCTAAACTACTGCGAACAAAATTGCGAATATAGCTGGAAAGACCCTTTTGGCAATGATGGTTTTGCGATGACATCTCCGGTAGGTTCCTACGAAGCGGGCGTTAGTCCTTATGGCGTCTACGATATGGCAGGCAACGTCTCCGAATGGGTTTATGATTGGTACGCTGAAGACTATTATCGCAACTCAAACCGTGATAACCCCATCGGTCCTGAGAGCGGCATTTATCGCGTGCTGCGGGGCGGATCTTGGTATAACAAAGCTGTTGACTTGCAAACTTTCAGGCGCAGTGCCTTACGCCCCAATGTGGCATACAACTATACGGGCTTCCGCTGCGCAAGCAGTCCGGGCGAATAAAAACAAAGCCCTGTGAGATTTTCCTCGCAGGGCTTTTTGATACTTGATGAAGCGTGGAGGATATGACATCTACCCCAAAATGACAGGAAAGACGAAGCCGCACATGGATTTGAACAGGGTTGCTGCTTTCAGCAGGGTGCCCGCCAATAAATTATTCCGTTAAATTTTCACCGGCTTGATAACGCTGCCAAAACTTAAGATAACGCTGCGCATCGGCTTCTCCGTAAAGGATTAGTCGCACCACAGACAATGATGAATCAGGATTTTGGGTCAGAAAGCTGCTTATCGCGCTGAAGATAATTTTTGCCGCGCGCTCTTTTGGGAATCCAAAAATTCCGGTGGAGATGGCTGGTAAAGTAACGGAAGCCAGCCCAAGGTCGTGCGCGACGCGCAGCGATCCGTTAACAGCCTCTGCCAGCTTACGATCTTCATCCCCATCTCCCCAGATCGGTCCAACGGCGTGGATGACGTATTTGCAGGGCATGTTGCCACCACTTGTGTAAGCCGGCTCGGCATGGCTAACTGCGCCATGTTCACGCACCCAAGCATCACTTTCGCGCTGGATACTTTCACCGCCCGCGCGCGCAATTGCCCACGCGACGCCGCCGCCATGCGCAAGCTGGCTGTTGGCGGCGTTAACAATCGCATCCACATTCTCGCGGGTAATATCGCCTTCAGCGATCTGAAATTTTTTTTGATTGGGGTAGATATGCTCAAGAAGAATTGTGTTCATGCCCCCATTGTATCGTTAAATAAAAGTGGCTGTCATCTTGAGCGTGACAGCCACTTTTGACATTTTATTCGTTGGCTTTGGCAACCACGGCGGCGAAAGCCTGTGGGTCGCGAACTGCCATATCGGCAAGCATTTTGCGGTTGATCTCGATCTCAGACGTTTTGAGTGCGTGGATCAGCTTGCTGTAGGTGGTACCGTTCAAACGCGCTGCGGCGTTGATGCGGGCAATCCACAATTTGCGGAGGTCGCGGCGGCGGACGCGACGATCGCGGTAGGAGTACCAGAGGCTTTTCAGCATGGCTTCATTTGCGCGGCGGAAGAGCTTGCTCTTCGAGCCGTACTGACCTTTGGTCAGTTTTAAGATTTTTTTATGTCGACGATGTCCGTGAGGACCACTTTTTACACGTGCCATTGTTTTTCTCCTGCGAACCGATGGGCGTCGGTCTGAGGCTTTTGCTCATCTACCAGTTGAATACACCCAAAAGCTGCAACTAAAATTTTGAATACGACAGAACCTTAGCGGTTTTTCTTCATGTACGGCGCGAGGCGGTTGATGCGTTTGACGAAGCCGCTGCCTTCAACAACGACCATCGAATCGAGCAACGCTTTTGTGCGCTTGGATGTGCGACGACGGAAGTGGCTCTTGCCGCCTTTGGTTCGCACCAATTTTCCGGAACCGGTCAGGCGGAAACGTTTCGAGGTCGCCTTGTGGGTCTTGAGTTTGTACTTTTTAACTTTTGTAGCCACGATGGTACTCCTTTCATAAAAATACCGCGGGTTTGGTGAAGCTCCCGCGGAAATTAACCTAAGAGAGAGAAACTAGCTTATTTTTTGTTGAGCGGTGCAAGTACCAACATCATGCGGCGCCCTTCCAGCTTTGGCGCTTGCTCAATGGTACTCACATCGGCAAGTTCTTCGGCGATTTCGCGCAAGTCTGCCAAGGCGATTTCGGGATAATCCATTTCACGACCGCGGAAGCGTACAGTCACTTTGACCTTCATGCCGCTTTCCAGCCAGCGCCTAGCATCTTTTACCTTGAAACCGCGATGGTGATCATTGGTTTTAGGGCGCAGGCGAATCTCTTTCGTTTCGATCTTGGTTTGCTGCTTACGGGCTTCTTTTTCTTTTTTTGCGCGTTGATAAAGAAATTTGCCAAAGTCCATTACACGGCAAACGGGCGGCTTTGCCTGCGGTGAAACTTCCACCAGATCCAACCCTGCCTCTGCGGCGATGTCCATCGCCTCTCTGAGAGTAACCACGCCCCTATTTTCGCCCTCTCCATCGATTAGACGAACTTCGCGGCTGCGGATCTCTCCATTCACTCGAAAATTGTTGGCGCTTATGTGTTTCTCCTTCAAATATAAATACGGACAACCAGCCTTTTGGCTGGTTTGCGG
Organism: Anaerolineales bacterium; assembly: GCA_024763295.1. Classification (GTDB taxonomy): domain Bacteria; phylum Chloroflexota; class Anaerolineae; order Anaerolineales; family Villigracilaceae; genus Desulfolinea. The sequence continues at coordinate 2,238 of JANTFU010000024.1, read as the reverse complement.
GGTGGATGATACCATACCCGCAAGGGAATCGTCAAACGAGTTGCGCGCGATTCTGCAATTCTCCATTTGAATTGGCATGTGTCAAATTGGTTTTGTTTTTGATGTTTTTTTTCAATGTGGAGAGATAAACTCTCCCAACTCGTTTTTTCGCTTGTTTGTGGAAAAATGTTTCACAGAAAGTGCTAATTGAGAATTGCTGCCCCAAAGAGCTATGTTTGACGAACCATCTCAACGTCAGTATAATTTCTACGAATTAAGTCCAAATTTCGATTTTGACATCAGGAGTTAGTATGCCGCCGAAAATCATTTCTGTCCACTCATTTCGTGGCGGAACGGGGAAGTCGAACACTACCGCCAGCCTTTCAGCGTTACTTGCCAAGAAAGGATACCGTGTTGGTGTTGTTGACACGGATATTCAATCCCCCGGCATTCATGTACTCTTTAATTTGGACGAGTCTGAAATGGTGCACTCGCTTAACGATTATTTGTGGGGAAAATGTGAAATTTCAGAGACAGCTCACGATGTTAGCGGGCACCTGAACGCCGATATCAAGGGGCAAATCTTCCTAATCCCTTCCAGTATTCAGGCGGGCGAGATTGTGCGTGTGCTACGCGAAGGCTATGACGTCAGCTTGCTGAATGACGGCTTCCGCGATGTGCTCAAAACCATGAACCTCGATTATTTGATTGTCGATACCCACCCTGGATTAAATGAAGAAACCCTGCTTTCCATCGCGGTTTCGGATGTGTTGATTTTGATTATGCGTCCCGACCAACAAGATTATCAGGGAACTGCTGTAACGGTGGATATTGCTCGTAAACTGGATGTGCCAAATTTGTTCCTCGTCATCAATAAGATGCCAAAATCTTTTGACCTTGAGTCGGTACAGGAACAAGCGGAAAGCAATTATCATTGCCGCGTGGCAGCGATTTTGCCACACGCAGACGAAATGATGGAACTTGCCAGTTCCGATATTTTTGCGCTGCGTTTTCCTGATCACGAGATTACGCAGGAACTGGAAGCTTTGGCTAATCTGATCGAAAGTTGATCTCCGACAACTAAAAAATCGCCTTTACTTTAGTGCCTGATTTTTGTCAGGCACTATTATATTTACAAAGGTCATAGAAGATGAAGGAACGCTTGCTAAAAATTTTGAATTTAAAAGCTGGAGAGATGGGGCTTGTTTTTGCTTTGGGGGCGGTACTCTTTATCAATTTCGCAGCAATGGGTATTGTGAAGGTTGTCTCAGTAAGCGGTTTTCTCAGCGAGGTCGAGGGGCATTACATTCTATTAGTCTGGGCGTTGGATATGGCGTTGCTGATGTTGGCGACTGCGTTTCAATCGCTGATTATCGACCGCTTTAAGCGTGTCAGCCTGCTGGGTGGCTTAATTATCGCGATCGGTTTGCTGTATGCCTTGCTTTCGCTGACTTTTCTCATTAAAGGTTTTCCGTTGGGAATCAGCTATACCCTGCTTTATTTGGTGACCGACCAACAATGGCTGATTTTCCCGCTAATTTTTTGGGCGCTGGTCAATGATATTTATGCTCCCGCACAGGGACGCCGCTTGCTGCCTGTCATTGGCAGTTTTGCCTTTTTAGGCACAATCGTTGGTTTGGGGGTTGCTCGCATGGACGCCTCTTTTGATTTTGGCGCATTTGCCTTGTTGCTTTTCAATGCCGGGATTTTCTTTTTGGCTTGGCTTGTCTTGCGCTTTTATATCAGCAAACAAGATATACGCCAGAAAACTCAAGCAAAAATCACTTTTGGCGAGGCGCTTTCCGGTGGCTGGGAGTATATTCGCTCTGTGCCGACCTTCCGCGCGCTTGCGGTGGTCATGCTCGCTGCCGGTGTGACTATTACAATCCTTTTATACGATATGCTTGCCGATGCCGTGGCTGAATTTGGGGCAGGCTTTCAGGCTTTTTATGCGCTCTATAGTTTAATTGTTGCGGTTGTTTCGTTTGTGGTGCAGTTTTCTTCAGGCAAAATTATCGAAAAGCTTGGCATTCGGGATGCTTTTGCCATCTTGCCCGGGATGATGCTTTTGGGTTCCGTGCTTAGTTTTTTTGTGCCGGGGGGTTGGGGCAGTGTGCCGGCACAGGGTATTGTACGGGTCGCTCTCGAAACCGTGGATCAATCTACGCGTAAGGCATACCAAGCCTTGGTTCCGGATGGGAAGCGCGGACGAGTCAGCCTCTTCATCGACAGTTATCTGCCGTCCTTTGGTACCATTTT
>JANTFU010000023.1 GCA_024763295.1 Anaerolineales bacterium | reverse complement strand
TTTTTTCCGCAGATTGGCAATGTACCGTTACCGCCCTATATCCACGAAAAGTTGGCGGACCCCGAACGCTATCAGACGGTCTATGCTCAGGAGCCGGGCTCGGCTGCTGCGCCGACGGCGGGATTGCATTTCACGCCGCGCTTGCTGGACGAACTCAAAGCCAAAGGCGTGGAGATTGCCCATGTCACGCTGCATGTTGGTTTGGATACTTTTGCGCCGGTCACGGAAGATGATGTCGAAGAACACGTCATCCACACGGAGTGGTGCGAAGTGAAGCCTGAAGTCGCCGAGAAAATCAATACCACGAAACGCGCCGGGGGACGGGTGGTTGCGGTTGGGACGACCAGTGTTCGGACTCTGGAATCTGCTTCACAAACGGGAACAACTCTCCCCACGAGCGGTGCGACGTCGCTTTTTATCCTGCCGGGCTATCAATTTCAAGCAGTCGATGTGATGATTACGAACTTCCATCTTCCCCAGTCCACATTGGTGATGCTGGTGAGCGCCTTTGCTGAGCGCGAGATGATTTTGAATGCCTACGAGACAGCCATCAAAGAAGGTTATCGCTTTTATTCGTTTGGCGATGCGATGTTGATTTTGTAGGTTAGAAGCAAAGACTTCCGAAGTTTTCAAAACTTCGGAAGTCTTCCAATATTCGGTAGGGGGGCACCCCGCCCTTACTTACATCAAATTTTCAAAGACGTTTTCAACATCTTTGTCGCCGCGACCGGAAAGGTTGACGACAATAACATCATCAGGGTTGGTGTATTTGCCGTGATTTTGGAAGAGATAGGCGATGGCGTGGGATGACTCAAGGGCGGGAATAATGCCTTCGAGACGGGAAAGTGCGATGAAGGCATCGACGGCTTCCTTGTCGCTCGCACCGCCGAGAGTCAGGCGTCCGTTGTCTTTGAGCATACTTAAAATGGGGCTGATACCGGGGTAATCAAGACCGGATGCTGCGCTGTAGGATTCGGCTATTTCGCCATTTTCGTCGTGCATGACGTAGGTTTTGAAGCCGTGAATGACATCGGGTGCGCCTTTGCCAAGCGCAAGCCCGTGGCGGTTGGTGTCTGCGCCTTTACCGGCGGGTTCAACGGCGACCAGTTCAACATTTTCGTCAGGGATGAAGGCGGTGAAAGCGCCGAGCGCATTTGAACCGCCGCCTGCGCAAGCGATCACGGCTTTGGGTTGTTTGCCTTCGAGTTCCTGAATTTGTGCTTTGATTTCTTCACCAATGACTTGCTGGAAGTCGCGTACCATCATTGGGTAGGGATGGGGTCCGACAGCCGAGCCGAGCAGGTAGTAGGAACCTTGTGGGTCTTGGGCATAAGCGCCGAGGGCAACATCGACAGCGTCTTTGAGTGTGCCCTGCCCAGCCGTGACAGCAATGACGTTTGCGCCGAGGGCTTTCATGCGGTAAACATTCGGCTTTTGGGCACCCATATCACGCGCGCCCATGTAGATGTCACAGTCCATGTTGAGATAAGCGGCGATGGTCGCGGTGGCGACGCCATGCTGACCGGCGCCGGTCTCGGCAATCAGTTTTTTCGCGCCGAGTGACTTGGCGACCAAGCCTTGCCCGATGACGTTGTTGATTTTATGCGCACCGGTATGGTTCAGGTCTTCGCGTTTGAGATAAATTTTTGCGCCGCCGAGTTCTTTGGTCAGGCGTTCTGCATAGTAGAGCAGGCTGGGGCGCCCGGCATATTCGCGGTAGAGCTTTTTGAGTTCGTTCTGAAATTCTTCGGTAACTTTGAGTTCATCGTATTTATCCGCAAGTTCTTTCAAGATGTCCGCCAAAAAGTCAGGTAAGTAAGTGCCGCCGAATTCGCCAAAGTTGCCATTTGTTTCGTTTGTCATGAGATTTTCTCCTGTAGTTTGATAGTTTTGATAGTTGGTAGTTCTTCGTTTGGTTGTTTGATGGTTAACTAACCACCGCTTACTGAAAACTGAATACTGAAAACTGGTTACGCCGCTTTTTTCTCCTTTCACAGAAAAATTAAAAGCCTCCTCTCATCTCAGGGACGAGAGAAGGCTTCCGCGGTGCCACCCTGCTTAAGCTGGTCTGATCGGGTTAAAGAAAAAATCTCGTTGTGATGCAACGAGACCTAGCCAGCTTCACTTTATAGTCTTGAATTCAGTTTGGTAGTTTTTCGTTCAGTGCTTCCTAGTGCTTACTGCCTAACGCTGAAACTAAAAACAATTCAACTACAAACTATCTTCGTCAACTATTTTGCCCTGATAACGGTGGCTACTCCGGCGCGGATACTTGTGGCTTCCCGAAGGGAAGACGTTCACCTTGCAATTCCGAGACCCATTCAATATTGGCGTGTGTGCGAGATTTCCACCAAGCTCCCGCTCTCTGAAACACCGTGTCAATATTTACTACTTCTCTTCAACATCTTTGTGTTTATTATGTTGGGCGCGTTTATATCACAGCGTTTCAAAATCCGTCAAGGGCTTTTTGCTGAATTCGTATAAAAATTCCGAAAATACTTTTCTCGCTTAAAGCCCTAAGTTCAGGTAGAATGTCGTTCACTGCGTTGGTCAGAGGGAAATAGATATCCGCTGACCACTGTTTTGTGCAGGAAAGGAACTCTTTATGTTGAAGAAAAAAGACGCTGGTGATGCCAGCAATACGATTGATACATATCGTAAACGCCAACAACGCGGTCCCATCATCATTTGGGGACTGGCGGTTCTGCTGGTTGTCGTTGGTATTATTATCCTTGCCGTTTGGTTCTTTGGTAATGGGAATAAACCGAAAATGCCAAAGGTCAACCTTTTTGCGACCGAAACTGCCACACCGACGCTAACATTTACGCCGACGGTAACATCGTCTCCTACGGCAACAGCGACCTATACGATGACCCCCACCATCACATTAACGCCAACCGCCTCGGCACCTTTTTCCTATTTGGTGCAGGAAGGCGAATTTCTCTACTCGTTAGTGGATAAATTTGCCCTTGGCGATGATGGCATTGCCCTGCTTTACTTGCTCAACCCGGAAATCGAAGCCGCAGATGGGGTTGTTTATCCGGGACAAGAAGTTTTGATTCCGAACCCCGGCATGGAACTGCCAACCGCAACGCCCGTGCCCGTCGACTTGCCGCGTGGCACCGAACTGGAGTACCGTATTCAGCCTGGTGACACCATTGCCGCCATCGCCGAAAAATTCCGCAGCACGGAAGAAGAGATTATCAATGCCAACGAACTCGAAGATGTCAACACGATTCAAGTTGGGCAGGTGCTAATCGTTCCGGCAAATATCGTCACACCGGCGCCCACACGGCTGCCTCCGACTGCTCCGGCAGACGCCACCTCTACGCCAAGCCCCGTTACGTCTACGCCTGTTCCGGCTGATACAAGCGCCACTGTTCCGACGCAAGCAAATTCCGCTTGTGCTTATGATACCAATCCCTCCTACGTTGCGCAGATATTTGATCTCGTAAACACCGAGCGTCTTGCGCAGGGTTTGCAGCCCCTCACCGAGAATGCAGCCCTGACGACTGCGGCGCAAGCTCACGCCGTTGACATGGCTTGTAACGATCTCTGGAAAGATTTCGGCTCAGATGGCTCGACCCTTGCAGACTGGTTGACGGATGCCGGTTATCAGGCGGCTTTCTCTGCGGTTGAAGTCCACGCCCAACCACCCGAATATCGCGGTGATGGTCAAGCAGCCGTCAAAGCTTGGGTTGCCGATGGTGACGCATTGCTCAATTTGTTGAGCGCAGATGCAACCGAGCTTGGTATCGGCTACGCCTATTCGACTGATAGTTCTTACGGCGGCTACTTCACCATCATTTTTGCTGAACCCGCCCAATAAATTGCTGGACAAATTGCCCTCTGTCAGGTAGAATTGCACCTTGCGTATAAAAGAGTAATTCGGAGGAAGACCCGTGGCTAATATCAAATCACAAATCAAACGCAATCGTCAGAATGAAAAGCGTCGTCTGCGCAACCGCACCGTTCGTGGTGTTACCCGCGCCGCGATTAAAGAAGCTCGTGCCGCTTTGGGCGCAGAGAGTGTTGAAGAAGCACGCGCTGCAACCATGTTGGCTGTGAGTCGTCTCGATAAAGCTGCCCAAAAAGGCGTCATTCATAAAAAGAATGCTTCTCGCCGCAAAGGGCGCTTGATGAAACGTCTCGCTGATCTCGAAAAAGAAGCGTAGTCTTCATCCTCCATTTTGTCGAATAAAGCGGGAGTCTTTTAAAGGCTCCCGCTTTTGCGCGTTTAATGAACATGCAACCTTTCATTCGGCTTGCCCGTGCTATAATTCCAGTCTCGTAATATAGTCTTGATTACATTCATTTTGTGCCGAAAGGGATAGACGATGAATAACCTGCAAAGCTCCGTACATCCAACACGCGGCGGAACCGGCTTTCTGCCGCCGACAATCACCAAGCTCGAAGATACCGGACTTTCGCCACTCTGGCTGCAAGACCTGACCTTGAAAATCCTCTATTTTCAGGGCTATCTCTCTGGCTATCAGATCGCTGAAGCACTCGCGCTCCCCTTTGCCGGTGTGACCGACAAAATCCTTGAAGCCCTTAAAAAAGAGAAATTGATTGAAATTAAATCATCCCATTCGATGGGCTTGGGCGAAAGCTCCTATTTATATGCCATGACCGGTCAGGGCATTGAGCGGGCGCGTGAAGCCCTTGAACGTAGTCAATATGCGGGTGCCGCCCCCGTGCCGATTGATGTCTACAACGAGGCTGTCCGCCGTCAGGCACAGGGACGTGTGGTTGTCACCACGCGCACCATGCGTCAATTGATGTCGAAGCTCGTCATCTCCGAAACCACGTTTCAGCGCTTAGGTCCGGCGCTCAACTCCGGCTCATCCATCTTTCTTTATGGACCTCCCGGAAACGGGAAAACCAGCATTGCACGCGCCTTTGGCAGTCTCGTGATGAGCCAGAATATGTATATCCCCTTTGCCATCTACATCGACGGGCAAGTCGTAAAAATGTACGATTCAGTTAACCACGAATTGGTTAAAGAAAAAGACACCACCTCGCGTGGCACCGGTTCTTTGCGCACCGGCACACGCCGCGATCCGCGCTGGGTCAAGATTAAACGCCCCTTTATCGTGGTTGGCGGTGAGCTAACGCTTGAAGGGCTTGACCTCGTTTTTGACGATACCCATAAATTTTACGAAGCACCGTTTCAGGTCAAAGCAAACGGCGGGATTTTGCTGATTGATGACTTCGGCAGGCAGCAGGTTCGTCCGCGTGACCTACTCAACCGCTGGATCGTTCCGCTCGAAAATCGCGTCGATTTCCTCACGCTGCATACCGGGCGCAAGATCGAAGTTCCCTTCGATGTGCTGGTCGTCTTCTCCACCAATTTGCCGCCCAAAGACCTTGTCGATGAAGCTTTCCTGCGGCGCCTGCGTCATAAAATCGAAATTGGCGATCCCTCTTTTGAAGGCTACCGTGAAATTTTCCGCCGTGTGGCGCAAGCCAAAAAAGTCGAGTATAACGATCAGGGTCTCGCCTATCTGTTGCAGGAGTGGTACATCAAGCGCAATCGCAAATTGCGTGCCTCGCACCCGCGCGACCTCTGCGACCAAATTCTCGACATCTCGCAATATCTCTCGGTTCCGCCGACCATGTCCCGTGATTTGATTGACCGCGCCGCTGAAGCCTACTTTGTTGAACTCTAAATCTCACGCCATTGCGAACGGAGTGAAGCAATCTCCCCGTTGGTTTGGGGACTGCCGCGTTGCAAAAGCACGCTCCTCGCAGTGACGCAAAAATTTATGTTACACACCTTACCTAAACCTGTCATTTTTGCGCATCGTGGGGCATCTGCCCATGCGCCCGAAAACACCCTCGCCGCTTTTGAACTCGCTCGCGAGCAAGGCGCTGATGCGATAGAACTGGACGTCAAACTGAGCGCGGATGGTATCCCCGTCGTTTGCCATGATCCTACTTTGGATCGGACAACAAACGGCAGCGGCGCACTCGCGGACTTCAACTTGGCAGCCCTGCAAAAACTGGATGCCGGTGAGGGGCAGCGTATCCCCACCCTCGCACAAGTCTTCGAGCGCGTTGGACGCGATCTTTTCATCAATATCGAACTGACCAATTACACCACACCTAAAGATGACCTTGTCGACAAAGTCGTCGAAGTTATCAAAGCATATCAATGCCACGCCTCGGTCATGTTTTCCTCTTTTCTGCCCAAAAACCTGAAACGTGCCGCCGAACTGCTTCCCGACATCCCGCGCGGATTGCTCGCGATTCCCCGTCCAATGGGTTTTTTTGTACGCACCTTTGGCTTCCCTTCACCGCGTTATCAAGCCATTCATCCGCATTATTCCAACACCAGTCAGCGTGTAATTGCCCAAGCGCATAAGCGTGGACAGCGCGTTCATGTTTGGACGGTCGATGACCGTGAAATGATGCGCGAACTTGCCAAATGGGGCGTAGACGGCATCATGACAGATGACCCTGCATTGGCAGTTAAAACATTGCGCCAACGCTAAAACGTGAAACCACTCACCACTAACTACGAACAACTAACCACGAACAACTAACCACTCACCACTCACCACTCACAACTAACAACTAATAACTAATAACTAATAACTGGACACTCCCATGCTCCCTTCAAAATGGCTTACCGAAGCCGCTCAACGTCTTGACGGTAAAATCAACCGCACACCGCTCACCTATGATGCGGCGCGCGGATTTTATATTAAGTGGGAAAACCGTCAAAAAACCGGCTCTTTTAAAGCGCGTGGTGCGCTGAACAAGGTACTCGTACTCGAAGATTGGGAACGTGAAATGGGCATTGTGACTGCCTCGGCAGGGAATCACGGGCAGGGCGTAGCCTTGGCAGCCAAAATGCTCGGTGCGCAAGTCAAGGTTTTTGTGCCTGCCGAAGCGCCCGCCGTTAAGGTGGATGCGATCCGTGCATTGGGCGCGGAAATTGAAGCCATCCCGGGAGGCTATGCCAAAGCCGAAGAAGCGGCGCTCTTTTACGCCAAACGAAACGATGCAACTTGGATTTCGCCCTACAACGATGGGCATGTGATTGCAGGGCAGGGGACAGTCGCTCAGGAAATTTTAGAAGACTTGTCTGCATCTACTAAGATGACTTGGTTCGTGCCGGTTAGCGGTGGTGGTTTGTTGGCAGGCATCAGTTCCGTTTTACGGCAACAAACCCAATTTCAGGGGCGTATCGTTGGCGTGCAGGTCGAAAATCAAGCCTATATGCACGGACTTTTTTATCGCCAGACGCAAGCCGATGTTCCCGATCTTCCTACGCTGGCAGATGGTTTGGCTGGCGCGGTTGAAGATGGCTCGATCACTGTGCCGCTCATCCGCAAGAATGTCGATGAAATTTTGCTCGTTTCAGAAGACGATGTTGCTCATGCGGTCGCCTTTGCGTGGCAGGAATATGGTGAGTGCATTGAAGCTGCCGGCGCGGTTGGTTTGGCTGCGCTTTTGTCGGGCAAAGCGGCGGCACAGCCCGCAGTGATTGTGGTTTCGGGCGGCAATATTCAGCCTGAAATACACGCGGAGATTTTGGCGCGGTATGAAAAATAACTCGCTGCTTTCTGTTTTTGTTGCAATTTTTCTGAGCCTTTCACTCTTGGCGCCCGCGATTGGCGTGCAGGCACAGGATGATGAGCCTGCCAACGAAGCCTTGTTGACGCTGATCGACGGGATGACGCCCGAAGAGCGCGTTGGGCAGCTTTTTTTAGTCTCTTTTGATGGCGCGAGCGTAGATGATGAAAGCCAAATTGCAGCGCTTTTGGCAGACTATCCCGTCGGCGGTGTGATGCTGCGTGCCGATCGGGGGAATTTTGCGCTCCCCGATCCGAATGCCTTGCAGCAATTGGTGATCGACCTGCAACGGAAAAATTGGGAAGCCGCGCGCGTAGAGCGGCTTGATCCCGTTAGTGGAGAGCCGTTTCAGCCCGAATATTTACCCTTATGGGTTGGGCTATCCTTGGACGAAGCAACTGGCTCCGCAGAGAATGCTTTGAGTGGGCTTTCGGTTTTGCCCAGCCCGATGGCAATCGGCGCGACCTGGCAACCCGATCTTGCCGCCAATGTTGGTGAAAGTCTTGGGAGCGAATTGGCAGCCCTGGGCATTAACCTTTATCTGGGTCCTGCGCTGGATGTCGTCAGCGATCCCATGCCCGCCAGCAGCGGCGATATGGGCGTGAGTGCTTTTGGCGGTAATCCGTATTGGGTTTCGCAAATGGGAACTGCTTTTATACGCGGTTTGCGCAGTGGCAGCGATGGAAAATTATTGCTGGTTGCCACGCACTTCCCCGGACGCGGCAGCGCTGACCGTGCGCCCAACGAAGAACTCGCAACTGTCCGCAAACCGCTCGCAGAACTGCAAAATGCCGATTTAACGCCTTTTGCAGCAGCGGTCAACAGTATGGATGGCATTGACGGTTTGCTGGTCAGTCACATTCGCTATGAAGGCTTTCAGGGAACCATCCGTCCCACGACGCGCCCGCTTAGCCTAGATGAGAAATCCCTTTCCGATTTGCTGACGAATGCCCCCTTTGCCGACTGGCGTGCGAATGGCGGCTTGCTCGTCAGCGACGATCTTGGCACGCCCGCCATCCGTAGTTTTTACTCCCCCGGCAACGAAAATTTTTACGCCACCCTGATTGCGCGGGATGCCTTTTTAGCTGGTAACGATCTGCTTTATATGGGGAATATCATCTCCTCTGATGCACCCGATAATTACACCTCTGTCAGACGAACGCTTGACTTCTTTGCCCAAAAATATCGCGAAGACTCCGCTTTTGCGGCGCGTGTCGATGCTGCTTTGTTGCGTATTCTTGCAAAAAAAGAAGCTCTCTATCCCAACTTTAGCCTGTATGCAGCGACGCATCCGCAAGGCTTCGATGAAATCGGTACGCACGCCCAAGCCGTTTTCGATGTTGCCCAGCGTTCTGCCACGCTCATTAACCCAAGTCTAAACGACCTTGACGCGCTTCTTCCCAATCCGCCCGGCGTTAAGGAACAAATCTTTTTCCTGACAGATGTACAGCCAGCTTCTCAGTGTCCGCTTTGTGGCAGCATTTTCGGTTTGCAGCGCAACTCTCTGCGCGATGCAGTCTTACGCCTTTATGGTTTGGGCGGCGCGCAAGAAGTCCGCGAAGGCAACCTAAGCACATATACTTTTGACGATCTGCCGAGCCTCTACATTGAAAGTGATGAATTTGGGATGCTCGATTCGCTTCAGGCTGCCGAGTGGGTTGTGATCTCTCTGGGCGGCAATCAGCAAATTGACGCATTGCGCCAATTTCTAAACGACTTTCAGCCGCTCTTGCGTGAGAAAAAAGTTATTCTCTACACGTTCACCACGCCCTACTTGCTCGACGCCACCGACATCTCCAAATTTACCGCCTACTATGCCATCTATTCCTACGCGCCGCCTTTCCTAGATGTTGCTGCACGTTTGCTTTTTAAGGAATTGACCCCCGAAGGCGCTTCGCCGGTGGATATTTCAGGAAGTGGCTACGAACTGGATACCGTCCTTCAGCCTGATCCGGATCAATACCTGACATTAGGCTTGGCATTACCCCTCGAACCTCCGCCCACCCCCGCAGCGGATTCTGCCACCCTCGCCCCGACCATGATTCCGATGTTCTCCGTTGGGGATACACTCAGCGTACGCACGGGTACGATTTACGACTATAACGGCAACCCCGTTCCGGATGGCACACTTGCTACTTTTACGCTCACCATGAGCGGCGAAAGCGGGATCAATCAACGCATCGAAGCGCAGACCGTCAGCGGCGTTGCGCAGGCAGATTTTCAACTCAGCGAAATAGGCTTACTCGATATCCGTGTTTCGAGCGGAAATGCAACTGTTTCCGAAACCTTGCGCCTCGACATCTCTGATGACGGCATTGCGGCTGCCATTACCATCATCCCGCCTGCGCTTTTGCCGCAGTCTACATCCACCCCGACCATAGAAATGACGCCCACACCCACGTCAATCCCCTCTGCCTATGTGCAGGATGGAAAAATCCGCTTTGGGGCTTGGGGCGTTTCCTTGCTTTTGTGGCTGCTCGGCTCGTTACTGGCATATATGGCAGGCGAACGGATTGAATCCCGTCGTTGGGGCGTGCGTTGGGCATTGACGACCTTGCTCGGCGGTTTGATTGCGTATAACTATCTCGCGCTAAACTTGCCCGGTGCAACCATCGTCACCGCCGATGGGCTTTCCGGGGTTATCATCGCCATCGTTTTCGCGGAAATACTCGGCTGGCTTGCTGGCTGGCTCTGGTTGCGCGGAGCGTTAGAATAAGTGTCCATCCTAAAATTATTTTTCAAAAGGCTGTCGGGCTTGCATTGCACTTGAAAAGTGCGTTGCAAGTCGGGTTTTCAAGTGTACACTTGCCTTGCAAGACCCAATGTGCAACGCATCCTGTCGGATGCAATGCACATCTACATTATTTTTCGGGCAGATTTTAAGTTCTGCGAGCACCACTGTCTTGAGCGAAACATCTTTAACCAAAAACTCCGAAGTTTTCAAAACTTCGGAGTTTTTTATCCAAGCGTCGCCAATAAGCTCACCAAAACCATAATCCCCGTCAGCCACGCCAGCATCTTTTCGGATGGCTGCGCAAGCGTTTCTCTGACTCCCATCGGCGAGACGCGCTGATTTAGCTGTGGCAGCGGGTTGGTAATCATATCTTTGTGTCCAAGCAAAAAGAGCCGCAAATCCTCTACGGAATCAGGACGTTCGTCCGGATGTAGTGCCATTGCATGTAGAATGGCTCTCTCGGTACGCTTGCTAATCGCCGAATTGATTTCTCTAGGCGGTACCAAACTTTCCGGGTGTAAGAAGCGTTTCCGCGCGTCGGCAGGGGGCGTTCCCGTCAGCAGGTGATACATCGTCGCACCTAAAGAGTAGATATCGCTTCGGACATCGGTATGGGTGCCGTCGCTTCCATATTGCTCTAGTGGCGTATATAAAATCGTCCCCTGCCCCTGAATGACGGTGATGGTCATCTCATCCGGCGCGAGCATTTTCACCAGCCCAAAATCGACCAGCTTCAAAATGCCGGAGGGTGCGAGTTTGAGATTGCTTGGTTTGATGTCACGGTGAATCAGCGGCGGGTCTTGCTGATGCAAGTAGGTGAGCGCATTCGCAAGTTGATTAATCCAGCCCAGCACCGAATCTTCGCGCAAAAAGGTCTTTTGGCGGCGGGCATCTAGCATCAGGGTACGCAAATCATCGCCGGGGACGTAGTCCATCACCAGATAATCGCGATTTTCTTCTGAAAAAAAGTCTGAAACTTTGGGCAGGTTGGGGTGATCTAGACGTGCTAAAACAGTCGCCTCGCGCATAAATTGCTCGCGAGCCTCCTCGAATATTTTGGTAGGTAATGAACGGTCGTGTTCAACTTCCTTAAGCGCACAAAGACGCCCCTCGAGCCGTAGGTCTTCAGCCAAATAGATACTTCCCGTACCGCCTTGACCGATCCGCTCGCGGACTTCGTAACGACCGCGCAATACCTCTCCGTTGTTGAGTGGGAGAGCCATGCCATACTCCGTGACTGTTGTCGCGTAAAAACTGGAACCTGTGTGCAATTGATTTCGGCGTAAATCTTACACAGATTTTCTTTTTCTGCTATATTATAAGCCCTTTAAGGTTTCACAGGGAAAGTAGCTAATTTATTAAGATTTGATGGATTTATGATGGATACGACCAATCTCGAAGATTTCCCCATACTAATTGCACAAGATGGACCGCTCAAAGGCGAACGCTGGATATTAGACCGGACGCTCGTGCTTGGACGTGATCCCGATTGTGATCTGACGATTCCGGACCGACAAGTGTCCCGTTACCACGCCCGCCTAACCCCTACCGTTGATGGGATTTTGATCGAAGACCTCGGCAGCAAAAACGGCACCCACTGCAACGGCGACCCATTGACCGTAGCCAAGATATTGCAAGATGGCGACACGGTGCAAATTGCAGTTTCGCAGCAATTTATGTTCCTTGTCTCCGATGCGACCATGCCCCTGACCGAAAATAATACCCGTATCGGACGTCTGATGATGGATTTACGCTCGCGGCGTGTGCTGGTTAATCAACAGCAAGTCTCCCCGCCGCTTTCGGCGCAGCAATTTCGCCTTTTGTGGCGGCTTTACGAACAGCCCGGTGAAGTGGTTTCGCGGCAGGATTTGGTTAACGCCGTTTGGGGCGCAGAAGAAGCCCTCGGTGTCTCTGACCAAGCCCTTGACGCCCTTATCCGCCGCCTGCGCGACAAGCTCGCGGCGTATGACGCCAGCCATCAATACGTCGTCACCGTGCGTGGACATGGGGTAAGGCTTGATAATCCGTTTGAATAAACGTAACGCGACATTTATGTCGCAAATACAACATGAATGTTGCGCTACAAAAAAAGTCCCCGCGAATTTCTCACAGGGACTTTCTGTTTTACTGAACACCGAATACTGAATACTGTTAACTTCCCATATTCTTCTTCATCTGATATTTCAGCACAGCCCCGTAGATTTCTTCCATTTTGGCGAACATCCCTTTGTCTTCGTCGGAAAGTTCTTCTTGTCCCTGTGACTGAGCGACGATGCCGCCTAAAGTCTGGAGTAATTCATCCGTGAGCTTGTCTTCATTTGCGGCAATGACCTTATCAAGCGCTTCCGCGTTTTCGGTTGCCAGTAACTCTTCGATGAATTCATATTCGGGCAGCGGACCGCTGGCTTCCTGCAAAACGGCAACGATTTGTTGTAGTTTTGCGAGTTTTTCCTGATCACCGGCTTCGGTTGCTTCGCGCAACATCACTTCTAGTGCCTGCACAACGGTTTGGTCAAAAGCGCGGATGCTGGCACGGGTTGTGCCGCCAATGTCGTTTTGCGCCATTAACTCATTCAGAAAAGCAGTTGCCTGCTCCATGCGTGCAGCGATTTGTTGATCGATCTCGTTGACGTATGCCAGCAGACGTTCACGTAGGGATTCGAGTGCGGCTTTGTCTTCAGGATTGTTTTCTGCTTCGATGCGCGCGGTCAATATCTCGAAGAATTGATAATCTAACCCACCACGCGCCATGCTGACCAGTGCCTGTTCGCGCGATTCGTTCGGGGCATCAACGAGTAAATCAAGCAGCGCATCACGGGTGAGCGCTTCGCCCAAATCTTGCAGGGATTGAGCAGCGGCTTCCATCTCTTTCAGCGATGCCTTAACTTTCTGACCGTATTCGGTCTCTTCAAGGAGTAATTCTTCGAGCGGTCCCATTTGCTGGGCAATCTCGGCTTGTCCACTGGCGGTAGCGGCTTGTGTTAACTGACCGAAAAGCGCAAAGAATTGATCGTCGAAAAGTGCGGCGTTTTGTTTGATAAGTTCTTTGCGCACATCTTCATTGGTTGCGGAAAGCAGTTTCTCGATCATATTGACACGGTCTTGCTGCGCTTTGAGCATTTCAGGGGTGATACCGTCCGCGCCGAGAATGCGCTCAATCATGCTCTGGTAAGTGAAGAAAGTTTGCGGTTTGAGCAAATAGCCTTTGCGCTTTTCCATTGGCAGGCTGTCGGTGATGCGTTTGATCAATGGTCCCACCAGCCGTTCCTGTTCGTTGACAGGCATTGCCAATTCGGGCGGGAAGAAGGTGAGTAATAACTCTTTCTCATTGTCGTGATAAATGATCGGGGTTGCCAAGGGACCTTCATAGCCGCAGGCTTGGCAGCGTGCGACATTCGCGGCACCGCTCAGTAAAATCTGCTTGGCTTGCGGATTGGCGGTCACGTCGAAGAGTTGTTCTACGTTGGCGATGATCGGTTGGTGACATTGGGGGCATGCAATTTTTTGTTGGGGCATGAAAAATTCCTTTTCTTATAGACCGATAGGTCTCGTGGTTTCTTTAGATTTAGCGCCCCCAATTGTACACGCTAAACTCCTCGTCTGCGTTAGAGTTTTGCATAAAAAAAAGACCTGCATGGCATCCGAGAAGGTGCGTTGCAGGTCGGCGGGTAGGGCATTCGGCTCATAAACGGAACCAAGCCTAAATCACGTCCGAAACGAAAAACAGGCTAACCAATTTCGTCAGCCTGTCCTGATTCCTAATCCCTAATCAACTAATCCCCAAGATACTGCTTCAAAAATTCCCCTGTATACGACCCCGCGACCTTTGCCACGTCCTCCGGCGTCCCCTCCGCAACCAACTCGCCACCACGTCCGCCGCCTTCGGGACCGAGATCAATGATCCAGTCGGCTGTCTTCACGATGTCGGCGTTGTGTTCGATGATCAGCACCGAGTTGCCGCCATCCACAAGGCGCTGGATGACTTCGATCAGCTTATGCACATCGGCGGCGTG
>JANTFU010000022.1 GCA_024763295.1 Anaerolineales bacterium | reverse complement strand
GGCATCATCAGGTCGAGAATAATCAGATCAGGCTTTTCTCGGCGAATGGTGCGCAAGGCTTCTTTTCCGTTGCTGGCTTCAAAGAGAGTGAAATCCCCTTGTGATTGCAAAATACGGCGGATAAGCAAGCGTGCTTCTGTAGTATCATCCACAATAACAATGCGTGGGAAGCGCTCGGGGACAACATTCGTGAGCGCTGCCAGGACGCCTTCTTTAGGGGTCACTTCTTCGTGTGCCTCTTTTTCCGGTAGGACAACATTGCGCGTCCAATTGTCGCCTAATATAAATTTTTCGGGCGGCATCGTGTGCCCTGTGCAGTTGACGACAACGGTATCATCGGGCTTGATTACACCGGCGCGGATAAGTTTGAAAAGTCCGGCAAAAGCGACTGCTGAAGCGGGTTCAGCGGAAATCCCTTCCATCTTGGCGATAACGTGCATGGCACGAAAAGCCTCTTCGTCGGTTACGCTCTCAAATGTGCCGCCGGTTTCAAGTGTCTTTTCGCGCAAGAGGGTATATAGATATCCTGGGCTACCGGTGGCAAGTGTTTCGATGTGTGTGCGGGGTTCCAATACCGGCTCTGCAACCTCCAATCCCTTTTTCCAACTTTTCGCCATCGGGGCGCAACCGGCAGCTTGAATGCTGGCAATTGCAGGTTTTTTATTAATAAACCCCATAGCCTCTAATTCATCGAAGCCTTTTGTCACCCCAAGCGGACCCATTCCACCGCTGACAGCTTGGATATACCAGTCGGGAGCGCGCCAAGGTGCTTTTTTCTCGCCCTTTTTTTGTTGGGGTTCACCAAAGTAAGCGGTAATTTGCTCGGCTGTTTCGTAGGCAATTGTTTTCATGGCTTCAACCGCAGGGGCGGAGCGTGCGCCCTGGTTGCGGTACAAACCTCGTTGCTCTGCAAATTCAGCAGCGGCGCGCTTGACTTCGTCATAAGAGCCGGTGACTTTAATGACCTGACTGCCATATAAGCCGATTTCGCGCATTTTAACGGCAGGCACGAGGCTGGTCACAAATGCCCAGAGTTTAATCCCTGCGCGAGCTGCATAGGCAGAGTAAGCAATCGCGACATTGCCGGTTGAGGCAACAACCATCTCTGTGATTCCGGCTTCTTTCAGCGCGGCAATTGAAACCGCTGCTTGTCTGTCCTTGAATGATGCAGTGGGACCTTGGCGCTCATCTTTGATAAAGATATTTGAGCAACCGAGCATCATCCCCAAATTATGAGCATGAATTAGTGGCGTGCCGCCCTCGCCCAAAGCAATAATCGGATTTAGGTTGTGGACGGGTAAAAGCTCATGATACCGCCAAAGTCCAAAAGGGCGTTTGGTTAGTTGGAGAGGCAGTGTCTTGGCGATGGTGTCTAAATCATATTCAGCAAAACGCCAGCCCCCGCCACATTTAGGACAGGTATATGCCATCGGATGATAAGGTGCCTGATGACCGCATTCAAGGCAACGCAGAATAAAAGACATGGATTAATCGCTTCCTTTTGAAATATTAGGGGTAATTTGTTGCAATGTGCGCTCTAAAACGGCTATCAATCCCTCAGAGTCGAGTGAGCCTTTTTGGATTAAGTGGTGATTTAACGCCGAGAGCTTTTCCTGCTGTTTCGATGTTAAATCGCTGCCGCTGACAACAATTACCGGCACTTGGCGTAAAGCGTCTTCTTCCTGCATTCTTTCAATAATCTGAAATCCATCCATCTCTGGCATGAAAAGATCAAGAATGACGACGTGGGGCGGCATGCTTTGCAGCTTTTCCCAGCCTTCAAGACCGCCCTTTGCTAAAGTTGGCTCATATTTTGCACTTTGAGACAAGAACTTCTCTAAGAGTCGCAAGTCATCCTCGTCATCATCAATGACCAAAACGTCCCGAATCATGCCACCCATATCAATTCTTTCGAGCGCCGTCAATAAATCATCTTCTAAAATTGGTTTTAGTAAATAATCTGTTGCGCCGAGCGCATATCCTTTTTCTGTATCTTCGACAATACTACAAATAATGACAGGCGTTTTTTGGGTTTCTTTATCTGATTTTAGCGTCTCTAAAACCTGCCAGCCATCATAACCGGGCATCATAATATCTAAAGTGACAGCATGAGGCTTAATTTCTTTCACACGCTCCAATGCCTTTTTCGGTTCTGTTAATGCCACAACCTGATAGCCCTGTGTGGATAAATACCGCTTATAAAGCTGGATAACCTGCTCATCATCGTCTATACACAGGATGACGGGCGCGTCGCTCTCCGTTTCACCGGATTCCGTTTCATCGGCTTCTGTCTCATCCTCCGGATAAAAGAGCGGCAACGTGAAGAAGAAGGTACTCCCCTTGCCAACTTCGCTTTCCACATCGATTTTGCCGCCGTGCATATTGACCAGTTCTCGGCAGATCGACAAACCTAAGCCGGTGCCGCCCGTTGCGCGTGTTGCTGATGCATCAACTTGCGAAAAGGCTTTGAAAAGCTTCTCTTGATCTTCCGGCGAAATGCCAGGACCGCTATCTGTAACACCAATCCGAATAAAGTTCCCCTCGCGTGCGGCATTGACCGTAATCGTGCCTTCATCAGTAAATTTGGATGCATTCGAGAAAAGGTTAATCAAAATCTGACGTACACGCATGGCATCTGCACGGACAACAGGCATATTTTCTTCGATGTTTTCAACCAATCGTACGGGTTTGTCTTTAATCAAGCCAATCACGGTTGACATAACGCTCTTGATTAGTTTTTCGATATCCACTTCATCGAAGGTCAATTCCATCTTGCCGGCTTCAATTTTGGACAAATCCAGAATATCGTTAATAAGACCAAGCAAGTGTTGCCCTGAGTTATAGATTGCCGTTAGGTCTTGTTGTTGTAAGTCGGTAATAGGACCATCAATGCCTTTCAGGATCACGCGCGAGAAACCGATAATGGAGTTGAGCGGGGTGCGTAGTTCGTGGCTCATATTTGCCAGGAATTGGCTCTTTAGCTTATCCAATTCGCGCATTTCCGTGAACGCATCTTGTGCGATCTTATAGGAACGCGCATTGTCAATCGCTGTGGCAAATTGATCTGCAAGGATTTGGAGAACAGCAACATCTTCGTCGGTAAAGGCGCCCACTTCTGTTGCCTGAAGGTCTAGGGCGCCGATAATACGACGTCCAATCTTGAGGGGGATAGCAGCTTCTGCGCGCGTATCGGGCAAAAGCGGGTTGACATGGTGATTTGGGTTGTTGCGAACATCGTTGACGATGAAAGGCTCGCCCGTGCCAGTTGCTGTGCCAACAACCGATTTTGAGCCGACCGGCAGCGAATGGTGACGTTCTTTCATTTCTCGACCGGCTTCTCCGGTTGATTCGCGCACGACAGTGTTCAAGCCGGCTTCTTCGTTGATGAAAATGGATGCGTGATAATAGCCAAAGTGCTCGCAAAGCAGGTTAACGGCACGTCTGAAAAGGATGTCCATATCTAAGGTTGACGTGACCAAGCGTCCAACTTCGGCTGCGGCGGTCATGTAGTCATTTTGTCGCTGCAGAATACGTTCGGATTCTTTCCGTTCTGTAATATCGCGGGCAATCCAGTAGATTTGATTTTCATCCAACTTTGAGAGACTGGCATAAAACCAGGTTTCTTTGCCGTTGATCTCTAGCGGATATTCAATGTTAACGGTTTTTTCGGTGGCGGTGACTTCGCTGATGGCGTTGAGAAAGAGTTCGTGCAGTTCTTCCGGCAGGATGTCGATCATGCGTTTACCAAGTAGTTCTTCCGCATCAAGATAAAGACCCGCCGGATTGGTCGGCGCGATGCGCAGATAGCGCGTTTCGCGGTCAACGACAAAAATGACATCATCCATCGCTGCAAAAAGCGTGCGCAATTCTGATGCCGCCTCTTCGGTTTTTTGGAAGAGACGAGCTGTTTCGATTGCGGTGCCTGCCTGAAGCAAAATCGTTTGAATTAGGTTGATTTCTTCGTTGGATAGTTGATGATATGGGGTCGCAAAATCAACGCCAACGGTGCCGATTGCCTCTTTGCCCGACAGAATGGGGAAAATAACCAAGCTCTGCGTGCCGCGCTGAAGCATAACTTCTCTGATGGCTTCTGTTTCTGCGTTGTTGAGCACATCCTGAATGCTGATTGGTTTTTTCTCGCTGAGTACTTTTTGAGAGAGCAAATTGCCTTTGAGCGGCAGTGCCAATCCCAGATCAGCCTCTTTGTCGGGATAGTCTGTGCTTAATATTAAATTCTCTTCCTTTTCATCCAGAAGAGCGACCCCAACATGCAGAGCATTTGTAATGCGATAAATTTCTTCCGCGATGGTCTCCAATCCTTTTTGCAGGTTAGCGGCACTCGAAACTTCGGTAACAACCTTATTGAGTAAGCCTAACTCTTCGGTACGTTGTTGCGCTTCATGGAAGAGACGCGCATTTTCAACTGCAAAGCCAACCTGTCTGCCCACAGATGAAAGCAACGCCAAATTTTTGTCGGCGATTTCAAGCGGTTCGTTGTCGAAAAGGCACAAGGTACCAATGGTTTTGTCGCGTGCAGAGAAAGGAATACCAACGTAGCTAAAGAGTCCGTTTTTCAATAGTAAATTTACATCAACCGGAGACGGGTCTGTGCGTAAGTTTTTTATAACTAGGGTTTCTTTTGCTGCGTAAACCGCCCCGCAGAGCGTATTGTCTAAACCTTTATCTTGTTGTAATACGTTGATGACGGGGGCGGGTAAATCTTGCCAAACACTAAGATGGAGCGTTCCGCTTTTAGGGTCTGCCATGCTAATTAAGCCGCCCTGCATTTGTAAGAACGCCAAGGTTTTTTCAAGAACTTGGCTAAGGGTTTCGTCGAGTTCCAGCGACTGGCTGGCAGCAGAAATAATCTCGTTCAAAACGCGCAATTCTTCATTGCGGCGCTCAGTTTCTTGGAAGAGTCTGGCGTTTTCCAGCGCAAGCGATAATTGATCCACAACTTGTTGGGCGAGAAGTTTTTCTTCCTCGTGCCATTTACGCCCTTCTTCATCGTCGTAGAAGGCAAGCGTCATCCATGAATCGTCATCAAAGCGTACCGGCACAGACATGGTTGAACGTGCATCAACCACACTTTCTTGTACGCTTACGGGAACCGTCATTGAAAGCGCTTCGTTGGTAGCACTGCGCGCTTTTTTTGATGATTTTTGTGTCTTCTTTTTAGCCTTCTTGCCGCTCTCGCTATATTGAAGCGTTTGTTTTTCTGCCTCTTTGATGTCGTCAAAGAGCTTGTCAAGACGGTTGCTGAGTTGATTCTTTGACATATTCGATTAGCTCCTGCGCTAAAATACGGTATTGTTCAGCGCCTCGCGTATTGGTTTTATATTGGGTGATTGGCAATCCAACAATTGGACTTTCGCGTAATTTTGTATCGACTTCAATGATGCTTTTGAAAAGACCTTCACCAAAGGTGTTTTCTAATTGGTTTTGGATCGTGCGATGTGAACGGTTGCGACGGTCTAGCATGGTAATCAGGATACGATATGCTAATCCGGGGTTATCTTCAGAGCGCACTTTTCTAATTAGGCTCATCATGTTGCGTAGCGCGTAGGCTGAAAAATACTCAGCCTGTGTCGGAATGATCAATAAATTTGCTGCGTTGAGTGCATTTAGGGTAACAGCCCCGAGAGCGGGGGGACAGTCAATTAAAACAAAATCATATTTTGTAGGCTGTGCTGCAAAAAGAGCATCCGCAAGCCGCGTTGCGTAATTCAAGTGAATTGGCAGAAGTTGCTCAGCGCGTTCTATCTTCTTCCCCGAGGGAACAATATCCAGCCTTTCGATTTCGCTTCTTTGCCAAACATTTTCAAACGGGACATTTTCAAGCAAAATATCACTAGATGTCAAAACTGCGCCACCGGGTTCAAGTCCCAGCGCTAACGTGAGATTGGCTTGCGCATCTAAATCAATCAAGAGTACCTGATAGTCTTGTTCAGCAAGCGCGGCACCTATGGATAAGGTTGTAGTTGTCTTCGCAACGCCGCCTTTTTCATTTGATACTGCAATTACATAACTCATCATTCGCCTCGCTTCCTGGCATTCCGCTTGCTACCATTATGGATGCTTATTGCTCATCCTTTGTCGATGTGCCGGGAACTTCGTTTGGTTGATATGCCTGTAGCTCCACTTTGGTTGCGCCCAAAATGCGTTTTAACTCTTCAATCGCTGTTTGTACCATTACATCCGGGTCGTTTGTGCTACGAATTTTGGTCGTCACTTCAGAGACTAAGCGTTCGCGGCGGGCACGGTATCGTGTTGATTCGAGTAGGCGTGCATTTTCAAGCGCAAGCGTAAAGCGTTCTACAGCAGCATTGATAATATCCAACTCGTCGTCGGTGTATTTTGAAACCGGTTTTTCAAGATTTACAGTCACGTGACCGACAACGACATCACGGAGTTTAACAGGAACGCGATAGCTTGTGTTGTCTGTTTTGGCTTTGTCATCTTTCTGTAAGGGTGTCTGAATGGGCTGTAAGCCTGTTTGACTCGCTACATAGCCTTTAACGCTCGATGTATCTATGAAGCGTTTCCATTCAGTGCGAACATATTGCTGGAAAGTACGCTCAAGTTCGCTTAATGTTTCTTGTGATTGCGCGAAAAGACGTGCGTTTTCAATGGCGACGGCAATTTGATCCGCCAGTGTTGAGAGCACTTCCACATCTTCTTCTGTAAAAGCGCCAACCTCTTCGCTTTGAATATCTAAAACGCCAATTACATCATTGCCAATCATCAGCGGCAATGCCATTTCTGAATGGGTGTTGGGCAATTCTGGATTGTCAAAAAAGACGGCGTCTTCACCAACGTCTAAAGCAATGCGGGCACGTTTTTCGGCAATAGCAAAACCAACAACGCCCTCTTTGCCAATTCTCAATTTATGTGCACGCGCAATCATTGCTTTCCCGCCTTCGCTGTTCGCTGCGGTTAGGATAGCGTAACGCTCGTTTTCGTCCAGCAGAAAGATGCCAACGTGATAAAAGCCAAAACTTTCACTCACAAGGGCGGCGATATTCGGTAAGAGATCGCCTAGGTCTTTGAGTTGGGCGATTGTGCGAGCTGCTTCCGCAATGGATGCAAGTTGTTTTGCGCGCTTGCTGTTTTCTTCGAGACTGGTTGCAAGTTCTCTGGTTCGTTCGGCGACGCGCGCTTCAAGGCTGGAAAGCAATTCTTGAAGCTGGTTTGCCATACGATTGAAAGCAGCTGCCAAGATACCGATTTCGTCTTCCGATTCAAGCGATACGCGCGCGCCAAGATCACCAGCTGAAATTTTTTCTGCAGTTTGCGCCAGCGTTTCGATGGGTTCTGTAAAAATTAATGTAAAGCGACGTGATAAGAAATAAATTGCAGCCAGCGTCAGCAAAATGAGAGCCACTGCAATGACCATAAATCTAATCGAAGCATCCAGCGCTCTGAGCCATGGCAGGTCAGTGATGACTACAAAAGCAAGTTCGTTTCCCAGATAGACATCACCACGCCCCAGCACACTAAGTTCACCATCCAGACCTTGTAAGAGACCCCCGTTTTTAGGTGGGGGATAAGTCAAACCTTGCAAAGCCGTTGAAGGGACGTTGTGTGCAATCACCTGACCTTTTAGGTCGGTCATATAAACACTGCGGTGGTTTTGTGCTGCGCTTCTCATTAATGACCAAACTGCCTGAAAGCGTAAATCTGCAATAATCAACCCGCTTTTTTCGCCAGTTTCAAGATCGAAAATTGGAATACTGATTGTCATATAGGGCAAGCCAGTATTTGGGGCGAAGGTCAGTTCGCCATAGTAAATTTCGTCGTTTGTTTGGAAAAGAAAAGCAGGGGTGTTTGCGATATTGTGCAAATCGTTTGGTCTAAATACCTCATTGCGTCCGGCTTTGGCGATTTCGTTACCGTTTATATCTGCGATTGTGATTGTTTCAAGAACCGGCGAAAAGCTGAGCGTGTTGATTAATAGTTTTTCTTGCTCTTCCGCTGTCAGCAGATTTATGTCGTAAATATCAACCAATAAGCGTAAATCGTTGATTGCGCCAGTTATATATCCCTGAGTTTGGATGGCGACACGAATTGCAACCTCGTTTTGTTGTTCAATTGCCTGCGAAATTTGGGTAGCAACATTCTGCTCAATGCCCAAAAGGGCAGCAAGGCTTAGGGGAATAATTGAAATTGCAAGAAGAATATTTCTTAATCGTATACGCAAACTTTTTTGCATAAAAAGCTCCAGTTTGAGCGCTTTGCTAACGGATGATTTCTTCAGCTGCCTTTAAGGCTTCTTGTGGAATAGAGATGCCCAATTCTTTGGCGGTCTTTTGGTTTAGGTATAAGTAATAATTTGCGTCTTCAACAGGCAGGCTTCCGGCATCTGAACCACTAATGACCAATTCTATTAAGCGTGCCACTTGTTGACCAACGGCATTAAACTCAGGTCCATAGGCGAGTAGCGCCCCTGCCTCCACTCGAGATAAATTAATCGTGCTAAGCGGCAACTTTTTTTCGCGGGACGTTGCGATAAAATCATCTATATGGGAAAGAACAAGAGAATCTGTTTCCATAAAGATGGCATCAACATCCGGAGGAATATTTTCCAGGGCTTTGGTTATGTCTTCTGGTGAATGAATTTCAGGTTCAATGAGCGTTAGCTGAAGTTTTTCAGCGGCTTCAACGAGTAAGTTATGCCCATAAACTGCACCGCCATCATCCGGATTATAAGGGGCATACACTGTTTTAATTTCCGGAACCAAAAAAAGCAGCCACTCTAGTTCTTTGGGAACAAAATCTGCCGATTTCACGCCTGTCATATTGTTACCCGGTACTGTAATGCTGTTTGCTAATCCTACGCCAACCGGGTCACTGATGGGAGCATAGACGACGGGAATATTTGTGCCTGCGACGGCTTTTTGTGCAGCAAGGGCGCCGGGGGTGGCTAATCCAACCAAGAGATCAACATCTTGTGCAACCAGCGCATTTGCTTCTTCGGCAAGCGCAGTGCCTGTTTTGGGACCGTTATAAATATATCGAATATTGTCCCCTTCGCTATATCCGTATTCTGCCATGCCGGTTTTTATCCCCGCAATCACGGCTTCCATGGAAGATGCCGGTGCTACGATGCCTATGACAACGGTTTTGGGCGCGGGTTTGCATGCAGATAAGTTAATGGTTAGGAGTGTGGCAAGTAGGAGAAATATCGCTTTTTTCATTTGCTAGAGATCCTCGAGTTCAAAGGAAACTTCAGTGGCGCCCAATATCTTTTGTAACTCGCGAACAGCAACCGACATGAGTTTATCGGTTTGTGAAATATTGCTGATCGTATCTGCGAATTGACTAAGCGCGCCCTCTTTGCTGGCTTGTAAGGTGGTGTCTTCTAGTAGGCGGGCATTTTCAATGGCGAGGGCAACGCGATCGGCGACGGTTTGTAGCAATTCAATCTCTTCTTGTTGCCATTTCTTTTTCTCATTATTTGCGCGAATCTGTAGAAAACCAATGGTTTCTTCACGGATATTGACCGGTACCCGCAAATATCCATTCTCTGTAGCAGAAGATAGTTTTTCTTCAGGAATTTCTTCGACTTTTCCATGTTGGTAACGGTAGGCGATTCTGTTCTTGCGTTCGCGCAGACGCGCCCATTCCTGACGTAGATATTGCCGAGAAACTTCTTCGGTTTCTTCAAGCGCTTTTTGGGCGCGTTCAAATTGACGGGCATTTTCGATCGCAATAGATATCTGACCGGATAAAACCGAAAAGGTTTCCAAGTCCGATTCGTCGAATGCGGCTTCTTTTTTGCTTTGTACGTCCAATACGCCTAAGAGTTCACTTCTGTAGATCAGCGGGAGAGCCATTTCCGAACGTGTTTCGGGCAACTTGGGGTTATTGAAGACTGTCGGTTTATCGCCTACGTCCAGCGCAATGCGCGGTATTCTGTCGTATGCAACTTGCGCGACGATGGTTTTATGGTCCAAGTCGATCGAGAGAGGGGTGGTGTCCATTTCTTCTGCCGGACGATTGGCTGTTTCAAGTTTGATGTAGCGTTTGTCGGTACTTGTCAGATAGATGCCGATGTAATAAAAGTCAAAACGTTCGCTGGTAAGTTTAATAATCTCCGGCAACAATTCTTCGGTGTTGCGTGTCAAAATAATTTGTTGCACAACGCTGGAAATCGTTTGTAGACGTAGGGCTTGTATGCGCAAATCTTCAGACGTACTCTCAAGGATTTTTGAGTTTTCAGCCAAACCTTCCTGCAAAATGCGCAAGTCTTCATTTTGGCGCAGGAGTTCTTTTTCGCTGGCTTCAGAACGGCGCAGGGAGTTTTCAAAATCGCTAATTGTGAGGTAGAGAATGACTACAAAAATCAGAATGATTACGGTCACAGTGAGGGCATCTGCTAAGAGGGAGCTTGCAACCGGGGTAAAGTATCCTTGTAATTCGGCGTAATAGAGCGCCCAAATAGAACCAAGACTAAGCGCAGCGAGACCAAACGAGAGGCGCGCATTGCCCATAAGGTTTGCAAGGAAAATCAAAATAATATAAGTAAAGATTCCAAAGTCGCGTAGACCATTCCCGACCCAGGATAAGTAAGTCATAGCGAGCCAGAGAACGAGTATAAACAGGCTTGCGGCTAACGTCACTCTGCCGCTGTGCAAGACAAAGTGCATCCCTAAGGAGAAGAGTGCCAGCACTCCAAAAAGGACATTAACAACAGGTAAGTACTCTCCTGAAAAAATGAGGACGATAAATACAAATACGGTGATATTTAAAATCGCGCTCAAGTATGCGGCAGTGCGAGTTTTTCGTTGATCCTGGAATTTGGGTGGATAGAAAAAGATGTCAAAGATATCAAACATTATGCTTCTCCATCCTCGGTTTCAGTAAGTTGGAAGGTAATCTCTGATGCATCGAGGGCATCGCCAAGTTCGCGTAAGGCAGTGTGGATGATGTTGTCCATGCGAATAGATGAGCCGATCTTTGCTGAAATACTTGAGACCAAGGATTCTCGTTGAGCACGTTTTTGTGTTTCATCCAGTAGACGCGCGCTTTCCAATGCTAAACCAGCACGCTCACCGACAGCGTTTAGAAGTTCTTCGTCACTCTTAGTCATTTTTGCATACTCATCTTCGGTAAGGCGGATTTTAATAACACCAATGACCTCGTCGTGAACCTTTACGGGATATTCAACTTCGTATGGCTTTTCATCATTTTCGACTTTTTGTCCTTCATAGATTGGGAAAGCCGAGTTGTTGACAAAACGATAGCCGAGGCGCTCTTCTCTTTCTGCATTTAGCTTTATCCAGGCTTCGCGGACATATTCCTGTGTAAGCGAGCGTGCTTCTTCGAGCGCGGCTTGCGTTGCATTGACCTGACGCGCGTTATCAATCGCGATTGCTACTTGGTTTGCCAGAGAGCCAAAGACTTCGGCATCTTCTTTTGAGAAGGCGTTTTTTCGTTTGCTTTGCACGTCGAGAACACCGATAATCTCTTTGCCAACCATGAGTGGCAAAGCCATTTCGGAGTGGGTTTCAGGGAGGGATGGATTATCAAAATAAACGGCATCCTGCCCAACGTCCAGGGCGACGCGCGCTCTTTTATCAGCGGCAACACGCCCAACGACGCCGACCTGTCCAACAGCCAGTTTATGTCCTTTGTCCAGCATTTGTTTGCCGCCATCACTGTTAGCGGCGATCAATTCCACATAATCTCGATCCTGGCTAAAAAGAAAAATGCCAACGTGGTAGAAATCAAAGCGTTCACTGATTTGCCGCGCAACAACAGGCAGGAGCGTATCCAGATCGCGGATTTGAGAGATTGCCTGCGATGTTTCTGCAATCGCGTTTAGGCGCCGTGCGCGTAATTCATTTTGAATGTTAAGGGTCGCCAGATTTTCGGTGATTCGTTTTTGTTCACTGATGTCGTTGGCATTGATGAGACGCCCCATAATCATGCCGTTTTTTCGATATAGTGGCGTTACGTTAAAGTCAAAGGTTCGATTTTCTTTGTCGGTGATTTGTGTATGGATTTCGGTGCTTTTTCCAAATTCCTGATAAAGTTCCGGGGTTAGCAGTGAAATATGTGTGTGTAGGACTTCTTCTTTATCGTCTGCATTAAAAAGGCTTAAGGCTGCCATATTCAGATCAACGACTCGGTCTTCGTTATCCAAAATAATGAGAATGTTGTTCATTTTTTCGAAAAGAGCTTCACGCCCGACCGGCACTGCATTAAATAAGCGTTCACGAAAGATGCCCCAGCCTATTACCAAATAGCTGATAGCCAAAATCAGCGGCGCGACATCATGCTGATTGGCGAAACGCCACCCCGTAGTTAGCGAAAGAATAGCCGCAATAATCGGCAACGCTGTACCGATAGTGATAATGAATAATTGTTCTTTGACGACGTTTTTGCGTGAAAAACCAACCAACAGCACGCCAATATAAGCGAGACCCAAAAGTTGGATGTAGGCGTTTGCCAGAGTAGTAATCGTCCCGAAGTCATAGGTTAGCTCGTCAAAGGGTGAACCGTAATTGATGCTGGGATTAATATGTGTCCAATCGGGGCGAATATTGGTAAATATAAGCAATTCAAACAGGGTAGAAAGGGCAATTAACGGAAAGACCCATTGACGCAAATTAACTTTGCGCCTTGTAAATTGAAGCGAAAAGGCGAACAAGCCAATCGGTGCAAAAAGCGCACCAATATATTGAAAATTATCCCAAAAGAGCTTCTGATTAAGCGAGGGAGATACTAATTCAAGTATGTAGCCCGTTAGCCACAGTGTTTCGAACAGCGAGCTTACGGCAAATGCTTTCGCCCCACGCGAATTTCTGCTGGACCAGGCGACAATCGTAATAGTCAGCGATATCAGCAACGCAACAGCAAAAAATATGTAGTAGGGAAGACGAACGTCCATCATTTCCATCAGGATTAACCTTTTTTCGGACTTTTAATCTCGAATGAGACATCGGCACCCTCGAGTGCTTTGCCAAGTTCCTCGACGGTGGTTTTCAAAATCGTATCCATGCGGATTGACGAACCAACTTTTGCAGAAATATCTGAAATAATCGCTTCGCGCTGGGCGCGCACCTGCGCTTCTTCAAAGAGACGCGCGCTTTCCAATGCAACACTGAGCTGTCCGGAGATTGTGTTGATTAACTGCAATTGATCCTTTGTCCACTCACGGGCATTTTTATGTTTTTCGATGCGGATACCGCCGATCACATGTCCACGGCTCTTGATCGGCAGGATGACAGTGCGACCGTCCTCCTGAACGGCTAGGTCTTGTCCATTTGCTTGGCGCGCGGCGAACGAATCGGTGGGGGCTACTGAGCGCAATATCCCGTTCCGATCTACGCGGAAAGCCGGAAGTTGATCGCGCTTTCTAAGGTCGCGCCACGATAAAAGCGCCAACTCACCATAAGCGCGGCGTTCCGCTTCAAGTGCTATCTCGGCTTTGCGGAAGAGTTCCGCATTATCGAAGGCAATCGCAATTTGGTCTGCCATTGTGCCTAAGGTGGTCAAAATTTCCATATTGAAAGCTCTGGGTTGCTTACTTTGTACGGAAATGGCACCCAGCACACGTCCACGCGAGCGGAGCGGCAGCGCCCCTTCGGAGCGAGTTTCCGGTAAAACGGGGTTATCAAAGCGGACGGCATCATCGCCAACATCCAGAGCAATACGCGCTTCTCCGTACTTGACTGTCCAACCGATCATGCCTTCACCGACTTTTAGTTTATGTTGATTGGCAAGCATAATTTCGCCTGCCACACCTGTGCCAGAGCGTAAAACAGCCCATTCTTGATTTTCGTCAGTGAGGAAAAGTCCAACATAGTAAAGGTCAAATCGCTCACGAATCAATTCAACTACTGTTCTCGCAAGCTCATCGGCATCTGTGAATGTCGTGGCTAAACGACCAATCTCTGCCGCCCCTTCAAGATAACGGGAGCGCAGTTCGATGTCGTTCGTGCGAGCTTGGACGCGGTTCTCCAACGAGCGCACAGTCTCTTTCAGTCGTGCGGCAAGTTCGTTAAAGGTTTTGGCAAGTTCACTAACTTCATCTTCGGTTTCAATAATGGCTTGGGCATCCAAATCGCCTTCGCCAAAGCGTTGCGCCGCTACCTGCAGACGCAAAATAGGAGCAATCAGCAGGTTTGCGAGCCACGAGCCTGCGATAACGGCAAAGAGCACGGTTGCTAATGCTAGAGCAAAAAATATCTGTACCTGCTTTTGAATATTTCTTGAAAAATCGCTCTCCGGCTGCAAGGCGACGATACGCCAATTTTTGTTTTTGAGTTGTATGGATGCCCCAATCAGCGGGTTTTCGGCTGTTTGGCGAACATCTTCAAAAACAAGCGCTTCAGGTGCGTCTTTTAAGACATTAACAAGGTCTGAAAAACCAAAGCTGATTGTGTCAATATTGCTCGTCGCAGGTAAGAGAGAGGCTGCCTGCCATGCGGTAAATTCAGATTCGGATGGCTGTGCCGGTGTTTTGCCAATCAATTCAGGATGGAATTGATGCGCAAGAACAATATTGTTCTCATCGAGCAGAACATAATAAGTGTTTGATGTGAGTATTTCTTCATGTCGTTCAGCTTCTTCACCGACAAGTTCCTGCAAAATAGCCGCATCATATTCGGCACGTAAAACGCCAATCTTGCTACCGAGTTCTGA
>JANTFU010000021.1 GCA_024763295.1 Anaerolineales bacterium | reverse complement strand
TAGCAGAAGCATGTCGTGCCCGTCGTGTTTAGTTTCTTCGACGTCTGGAACTTCTCCGCCGCCGATTAGATGAAGACTTCTTCGGTTTGCCCTGCTTCTTCTCCATCGGTTTCGGCACAAATTTATGCTGCGCCTTCTGGTAATAATCATCCAGTAGCATCGTGATGATGGGCAGTTCGTCTTCGGCTTCGATGAGTTGCTGCGCCAGCGGCAGGAAGCGTTTCGAGCGGTCGGCTTGGAGCTTGTCGCGTTCGCGCAGTTTTGCTTCGAGGAAGTTCATCGCTCGTTCGGCGACCACTGCGGCAACTTCTTCTTCGGTGGGGATGTCACGTTCTTCAAATTCGATCTCATAACGGGATGCGATATGTTTGACCTGGCGTTTTTCGACGGCGTAGACCAGCATCATCGCGATGCCGGTTGCGCCCGCGCGCCCCGTCCGTCCCGCGCGGTGGATGTAGGCTTCCATATCATCGGGCGGTTCGTATTGGATGACGTGCGAGAGCTTCGAGATGTCGATGCCGCGCGCCGCAACGTCGGTCGCCACCAAAAATCTCAGGTTTCCATCGCGCAAGCGTCCCAACGTGCGTTCGCGCGCATTCTGCGAAAGGTCAGAACTAAGCTGGTCGGCGTCGTATCCGTAGCGTTGCAGGATGGTCGTCACATAATTCACACGTTGTTTTGTGTTGCAGAAAATGATCGCCGAATGCGGATTTTCCAGCTCGATCAGGCGGATCAGCGTCCTGTCCTTTTCCATGCTTGGCACGTTGTAGACGATGTGGTCGGTGTCGGCGACGTAGACCTGGTCGCTGCTCAGGCTGATGAAATCGGGCTTTTCCATGAACTCGTTAGCGGCGCCCATGACATGCGCGGGGAAAGTGGCTGAGAACATGCAGGTGTTGACGGCATGATTCGGTATGTGACTTTGCACATCTTTCATGTCGGGATAAAAGCCCATCGAGAGCATACGGTCGGCTTCGTCGAAAATGAGCATTTCGAGACGGTTCAGGTTGAAGGAGCGCTTGATGAGATGGTCGAGGACGCGCCCCGGCGTGCCGACGACAATCTGCGCGCCGCGTTTGAAAGCGGCGATTTGCTCGCCGTATCCGACTCCGCCGTAAACTGCTACCGTTTCCAGACCACTGTCTCGGCAAAGGGTTTGGGCTTCCTTCTCCACCTGTTTGGCAAGTTCCCGCGTGGGAACAAGGATCAGCGCCTGACAGTATTTTTTGTTCGGGCGCAGGCGTTCGATCATTGGGAGCAAAAATGCGCCCGTTTTACCGCTGCCCGTGCGCGCCTGAATCATTACGTCTTTCTGCGCCATTAGGTAAGGGATGGCTTTTTGCTGAACCGGCATGAGCGAATCCCAGCCAGCGTTGGATGCGGCGGTTTTGATTCTCTCGGGGAGTTCCGCGAATGTGATTTCGGGGAGCGTTTTTTCTTCTTCTTGTGGGGTTTCTTCGTTAGTCAAAATGCTTTTCTCTTTTCTTGTTTTGTTTTCCTGTTATCCGGTTGTTCGGTTTTCCGGTTCCCTAACAACTGGTTTACTGATAACTGATCTACTGAATACTGAGTACTTCTTTCACCCTGCCAACCTGCCCATCCATCAAGCGCACTTTGATGCCGTGCGGATGTGTGGAGGAGTTGGTTAAAATGTTTTTAACAATGCCTTCGGTCAGTTTGCCACTGTGTTGGTCTTTTTTGAGCACAATTGCCACCTTGAGACCGGGTTTGATATTACTGCGTTTATTTCCATTCATGGGCTGATTGTATCAGGGAATAGGAGATGAGCAAAACTGAAAAATAATGTTCATCTTCTTTCTTCGCCCTTTGCTTCATCATGCTATAATCAATGCACCTTAAATTTCTTGCCACTGGAGGATTAAATGAGTGATACTGCACTGTTCCCGTTGAGTGAAGAACATAAAATGATATTGGATGCCGCCCGCGATTTTGCTGAAAATGAGATCGCGCCGATTGCCGCTGAGTTTGATGAGAGCGGCGATTTTCCGAAAGCGACCATAAAAAAAATGGGCGAAATGGGCTTTATGGGGATCGAAGTGCCCGAAGCGTATGGCGGTGCCGAAATGGATACGCTGGCGTATGTTTTGGCACTGGAAGAGATCGCAAAAGTCGATGCATCACACGGCACGATCATGTCGGTCAACAACTCGCTTTTCTGTCATGGAATTATGAAGTTCGGGACGGAAGAGCAGAAGCAGAAATTCGTTGCTCCGGTTGCGTCCGGTCAGAAGATTGGCGCCTACTCGCTGACCGAGCCGATGTCCGGTTCGGATGCGGCGACGATGCGCAGCCGCGCTGTTCGGGACGGGGATCACTATATTCTTAACGGTCGCAAGTCGTGGGTCACGAGCGGTCCCGTTGCTGATTTTGTGGTCGTTTATGTAATGACGGATCCTGACAAGGGCGCAAAGGGCATCACGGCATTCATTGTCGATGCGAATCAGCCCGGCTTTGTGCGCGGTAAAAAAGAGCCGAAGATGGGCATCCGCGCCTCGGCGACCAGCGAGATCGTTTTTGAAGATTATCGCTGCCCCGTTGAAAATCGGCTCGGTGAAGAAGGCGAAGGTTTCAAGATTGCCATGACCGTTCTTGATGTCGGTCGTATTGGAATCGCATCTCAAGCGCTCGGTATCGCTGAAGCAGCTTACGCCGCCGCCGTTGATTATGCGCGTGAACGCGAGTCCTTTGGCAAAAAGATTGGTCAATTCCAAGGCGTTTCCTTCAAGCTGGCGGATATGAAAACCCGTATCGAAGCAGCGCGTTTGCTGGTTTATAACGCTGCGCTGGCAAAAGAACGCTCTAAAATGACCGGCGAGCGTTTTACAACCGCTGCATCTACGGCGAAACTTTTTGCCTCCGAAACTGCCATGTTTTGTGCGCATGCGTCCTTGCAAATTCATGGCGGGATAGGTTACAGCAAGGAATATCCTGTTGAGCGCTACTTCCGCGATGCCAAAATTACCGAAATTTACGAAGGCACCAGCGAAATTCAGCGCCTTGTGATTGCGCGTCTCGAAACAGGTTTACGTTAATTCTAAAACATGAAGTAGGGGCGGGATCGCCCCGCCCCTACCCATTTTTATGCCCCATTCTTCAGAAGACTTAACCCTCTCCGTCATCATGCCCGCCTACAACGAAGGCGAGCATCTTTATGTTAACGCCCTGCGTGTTTGTGAAACCCTTAAAGACCTCGCTTTTGAGCTAATTATTGTGGATGATGGCAGTGGGGACAGCACCTTTGCGGAAGCCAAACGCGCGCAGGATGATGGCTATCCCGTGATTGCCGTACAGCAAGAAATTAATCAGGGAAAAGGTGCCGCGCTCTTTCGTGGATTTGGCTTTGCCACCGCTAAAAGAGTAGCCTTTCTCGACGCCGATCTGGAGATTGCCCCTGAATACCTGCTCGAGCTGATGTCTACGATGGATCGTACCGGTGCCGACGTGGTGGCAGGCGTCAAAGATATGCGCCAAAACCAATTCCCGTGGTTGCGCCGTCAAATGAGCGGACTATATAAGAGAAGTGTCGCTTTTCTCTTTGGCTTATCCATCACCGATACGCAGACGGGCATCAAGCTCTTCAAACGCGATGTGCTCGAAGCGACTGTTCCGCGTCTGAAGGTAGGGCGCTTTGCCTACGATATTGAGTTGTTGGTCGCTGCCTCTCGTTTTGGGTATCAAATCGTGGAGTATCCCGTCAAATTGAGCTATTCCCGTCAGGGCAATCTTGGACGTATGAACTCCCGCAATATCTTCGGCGCGTTTTGGGATACGTTGCGCATTTACAACCGTGCCAGCTTTTGGCGTTGGCTCGAACCAAGTCTGAGTATGCGCATCTGGATGGGCGTTTTCGTCGTTGGTATCTTTCTCTTTGGGGTTGGCTTTGGCAAATTGTTGACTCCGGTTGTTTTGCATGGTGCAGTGAAGAGCGTGTTTCGTGTTGTTGCGCTGCAATTTTTACCGCACGTTTTGCGTGATTGGTTGCTGTTAATTGGCGGCGCGATCTTGCTTGGTTTGGCGACGATTCAACTTAATAAGAAATTGCTCGAAGCCTTCCTGCGTCGCGATCAAGGCGATGATTTGGCAGGAATTTTGCGTAAGAAGGATGAGAAATAAATTTTCATGTCAACTGGTGGCTGAGTAGCCTGACAGCACCATCGTCGGGCGTATCGAAGCCACGAAATCAGATTTATGTAAGCCGCTACGATTTCGATACGACGTCGAAAAGCATCGTCATCTACTCAATCTCCGCTGGAATTCAAAAGGATAGATTATGAAAGCCATTCTCCTTTACAAACACGGCTCCCCTGACAATCTTCAATATGGCGATTTCCCAACGCCTGAGGTGACAGACGGCAAAGTCCTTGTCAAACTGCACGCCGCCGCTCTCAATCGCATGGACTTGTTTGTGCGCGTTGGTTGGCGCGGTCTTAAATTGGAGATGCCGCATATTCTTGGCGCGGACGGCGCGGGCGAGATTGCCGCTGTCGGCGCGGGTGTGGACGGTTGGCAGGTCGGCGACCGTGTGGTGATTAACGCTAATTTAGGTTGCGGTAAATGCGACTTTTGTCTGGCTGGGGAAGATAATCGCTGCAATAACTGGCATCTGCTTGGCGAAACCGTACGCGGCACCTACGCGGAGTTTATCCTGCTGCCGCCAAAACAGCTTTATCGTCTGCCCGCTACGTTTGACTTCCACGCGGCGGCGGCTGCGTCGCTGGTGTACCAGACCGCTTGGCACTCGCTCATCACGCGCGGTAATCTGCGTCCGGGTGAGAGCGTGCTCGTCGTCGGGGCATCTGGCGGAGTCAAT
Organism: Anaerolineales bacterium; assembly: GCA_024763295.1. Lineage (GTDB taxonomy): Bacteria > Chloroflexota > Anaerolineae > Anaerolineales > Villigracilaceae > Desulfolinea. Next base: position 9,839 of record JANTFU010000021.1, on the reverse strand, counting down.
ACCGCCAGCATCCAAATTGCCAAGTTGACGGGAGCAAGTGTAATCGTGGTCGGTTCCGACGCGAAAAAACTCGAACTTGCCGAGTCGCTTGGGGCGGATATCCTGATTAATCGTTCGCAAACGGATAATTGGTCTAAAGAAGTTTATAAACTGACAAATCGGAAAGGTGTGGATGTGGTCGTTGATAATGTTGGTACGACTTTCCCGCTTTCTTTTCGTGCCTTGCGCAAAGGTGGTCGCCTGTTGACGGTCGGCAACACCGCCGCACCGCAATTTGAGATTGACAACCGCTATATTTTTGCCAAACATATCTCAATCATCGGCTCAACGATGGGCACGCTGAAGGATTTTGATGCCGTTATGTCACTGGTGGTCGCAGGCAAACTCAAGCCCGTTGTGGATACGACTTTTGACTTGAAAGATGCCGCGCTCGCGCATGAGCGCCTCGAGAGCGGCGAGCAAATGGGTAAAATTACGTTGCGGATTGCGTAGTGCGTATTTCGTAATTGTATGCTGGCGGAAAAATCATTACGCAACACGTTTTACGCAATATTTCTTCTATGAAAAAAGAGAGACTCTTTGAATTCACCCTCATCATTGCCATCATGGCTGGCGCGTTTTATGCCGCTTTCTCGGATGCGCATAACTTTCCAAATCGTTGGTTTACACGCGATGATGCTTATTATTATTTCAAGGTTGCGCAGAATATCAGCGAAGGGCACGGCAGCACCTTCGATGGCGTAAATTTAGCGAACGGCTATCACCCGCTTTGGATGCTGATTAATATCCCCATTTTTGCCTTGGCGCGTTTTGATTTGGTCTTGCCCTTGCGCATTTTGCTCTTGCTAATGGCAGCTATGCACGCCGCTTCGGTGGTTTTGCTCTTTCGGCTTGTCTCGCGCACGCTTTCGCCGTTGGTTGGGAGTTTTGTGGCGCTCTTTTGGGCGTTCAGCATTTATATCCACGAGACTGTTGTGCAATACGGCTTGGAAACGGGTCTGACGGTTTTGACACTTTTGTTTTTTCTCTATCAGGCACAGAAATTCGCCAATTCAGATGATTCTGCGAGGCAGCTTTACCGCCGACGCAGTCCCACAAATGGCGAGACCGCTTCGGCGCAAAAAGACGCGCCTCGCGGAGTCAACCCTGAAATCACCAAACTCGCTTTCTTCGCTGTGCTCGTCATGTTCAGCCGTCTCGACACCGTGTTCCTCGTTTTGCTCTTTGGCATTTATCTCATCTTTCGTGAAACCTATGCGCGTTACTTCTTGCTGGGCGATATTTTCGCCAGCGTTCTTTTTGGCTTTCTGACCATTCTTTTGCGCGTTGGTGTCAAAGACTACTATTTCTACGAATACCCCGCGACTGCCTATACCCTTATCGCGCTTTCGTTCATTGCGAGCTTGTTCTCGTATTTCTTCGCAGGGCTTTATCAAGACCCACGCCAGCACACGCGGCTTGAGCTTGCCAAGCACATCGTCATTGCCGCCGTTCGTGCCCAAGCTGTTGTCATTATCCTGGTCTATCTCGCTGGTCGCATCGGTTGGATCGGTAATGTCCCGCGTTCCGCGCTGATTTGGAATGCCATCCTAACATTTTTCTGGGTATTGATTACGCGTTTTTCCTTACGCCAAATGGCGCACGCACCGCAAAAAGAGAGCCTTTCGCCTGTGCAATTCTTTCAAAAGTATTGGTCACGTTGGTTTAGCGAAGGCATCCGCTATTACGGCATTCTTGGCGCTGCACTCGTTGCTTACATGTTTTTCAACAAAGCCGTTTTCGGCACAGCATCGCCTGTCAGCGGGCAGGTCAAGCGTTGGTGGGGATCGTTGTCGGGGCGCGTGTATGGTGGTTCGGCGCGTGAGATTTATCAGTTCTTTGGTTTTGATGCGGGTGTTCAGAGCGACTTCAATGCTTGGGGACTGGCAACCAAATTCATCGTCAGCGTGCGGGACGCGCTTGGATTGGGGGACGAGACCTTTTGGATGCTCTCCCTCGTCAGCGTGATTACCATCTCAATCATCTTTCTGCTCTCTCAAAAACGGATGACGCGCGCGAGCGTGGACTTGGGCTTGGTTCCACTATTTGCCGCTGCGCTGATTCAACCCTTGTCCTATAATGCGGGCGGCTACTCGGCAGCGAAGGAGTGGTATTGGGTCACGCATTACGTCTTGACCATCTTCCTGCTTGCTCTGCTTGTGGACAGCCTAGTGCGTGCCTTCAAGCGGATTTCCGTCAAAGCCGAATCCGTGCTTTGGCTGGGCATATATTTCTTCGGCATCTACGGTGCGCTGACGTATTATCAGCATCTCGCCCGTCTAATGCCCTACGGTGTCGAAAATGATGGACATCCTTACATGGAAATTCTTGCGGTTGTCGAAGCAAATACCGAACCGGGCGCGATGATTGGGATGACCGGCGGTGGAAATTTGGGTTACTTCATCGCCGACCGCACCATCGTCAACATGGACGGTTTGATTAACAGCTACGACTATTTCCTCGCGCACAAAGACGGGCGCGCGGACGAAGTGCTCGCCGCGATGGGCATGGACTACGCCTTCGCTAATCCGGATATTCTGGCTGACCTGCCCTATAAAGGCGAGTTTGTCGGGCGTTTAGGTGAGCCTGTGGCGAATTTTGGCAATAAGAAATTGATGCCTTTTTATCAAATTGAACGGTAATGAGTTGACTGCAATGTTAGAGAAGGATAAAAAATGAAAATAAAGAAAACCACCCTGCTTTTATTATTGGTTACATTGCTTTTCTCGGCGCTTGCTTGCGAGCTTTTCTATGATGATGAGACACAATCAGCCCTGCCTGCAGCTGATAGCAGCGCCGACTGTACGAACGGCGAATCTTTTCACAGTGATACAGGGCTTTGCTATCTGGATGGCGGGCAGGCAATTCCGCTTTTTGCTTCGATGATGGCAGGCGTGACCGATTACGCTGACGATGTGGAAGAGAAGTTGCTCGATGACGAATATGTAATCGTCACCTATGCTGTTGACGGAAACGAGATTTATTCACCGGACTATGCCAACGTGGATAGCAACTTGCAAGCCTATCAAAACGACACCGCCACACAGGAAATGATTTGGCATTATTACACCGCCATGATTCCGCAAGAAGCGCGCGATATGTTGGTGGGCTACAAGGTGGTTTCGGATGGACAGGGCGGTTCGTTGGCGATGGTTGAACAGTCGCCGAATGACCCAAACGAGTGGATTCTCAACGTCGATATTGCCGATGCCAGCGATTTGCGTGATCTGACCTATACGCTGATCCACGAATACGGACACTTGTTGACTCTGAACGAAAACCAGATCGATGTTTCGCTTGACGTTTTCAACAACCCCGAAGATGACGATATTTATTATGCCGCCGAAGATAGCTGCAATACCTACTTCACTGGGGAAGGTTGTGCGAAGAATAATTCTTACATTCATCAGTTTTACCGTGATTTTTGGGAACCGATCTACGATGAGTGGTCTGAAATCCAATATATCGAAGATGACGATGCATATTATGAGGCTGCCGACAATTTTTACTACAAATACGAAGATCAGTTCGTCACCGACTATGCCGCGACCAACGTCGGGGAAGATATTGCTGAATCATGGGCATTCTTCATCATCAGTGAAAAGCCGGCGGGCAATACGGTGGCGGAAGAAAAAATTCTCTTTTTCTACCAATTTCCTGAGTTGGTGGCGCTGCGCGACCAGATTGTGGCGCGCACCTATTCACGCATGATCCGAATGCAGTAGTTAGATAAACTTTGGTTCCCCCCCCTTCCTAACCTTCTCCCGAAGGGGGAAGGGACTGATTCTCCCCCTTTGGGGGAGATGCCCGTCGGACAGAGGGGGAACCCCCACAATATAAAAATGTTCAAAAAACCTTTCATAAAAACCTTCTTTGTCGGTCTACTGGGTGGCGTGCTTGGCGCGCTGCTTGGTGCTGGAATCGGCTATTTGTACGCATCGTCCAATGACCCAAGCGGCTGGAGCAACATTCCGGACTCGCTTGGCGGGGCAATTTATGGGTATGGATTTGGGGTCGGGTTGGCAGCCTTTTTGCTGCATCGCAAGCCCAATGCCCCGCGCGCCGCGTCGCGTTCCTTTTTGGGGGCGCTGGCGGGGCTTTTCTTTGTCATCTTTTTCTCTGCGCCGTTACATTTGGACGCATTCCTGCCGCTGATGTGGGGCTTGCTAATCCTGCTCCCGCCGCTCGTTGTTGCGCGGCTCAATCATCCACGCCCGAAAAATGCCTAAACGCCCTTGGCTCGTAACCCTGCTCGCGCTGACTGTGTTAATGCTTACGGTCTACAACGCAGTCCGCTTTTGGACGGTGCTAACGCAATGGGATTTTTTGCTTGCGCGGATGCCAAACCCCGGCGTGCCCTATATTGCCGCGACGGGACTCTTCTGGACTTTGGGCTTGGCTGGCGTGACCCTGAATTTGTGGTTCGGTTTCAAATGGGTGCGCTCCAGTACCGCTTTCGTTTTATCCCTGTATTTGAGCTATTACTGGCTAGACCGTTTTCTCTTCTCCGCCCAGCCGCGCGCCAATGCGCTTTTTGTTTTGGGCGCGACCATTTTGTACTGTTTATTTATTGCTCTGGTGCTCAACTTGCCTGGCAGTCGAAAATTTTTTGATCGAAAAAAGAGAGTGTTATGACTGATAACCCAAAAATTCAAGAACTTCGTGAGATGAAAGCCAAATCCCGCATGGGCGGTGGCGAAGCGCGGATTAAAACACAGCACGACAAAGGGCGTTTGACAGCGCGCGAACGCCTCGACCTGTTACTCGACCCCGGTTCCTTCCGTGAACTCGATCCCTTCGTTATCCACCGCACGACCAACTTTGGTCTTGATAAGAATAAGATTATGTCTGATAGTGTGGTCACGGGCTGGGGTACCATCGAAGGGCGTTTGGTTTACGTCTTCTCGCAAGATTTCACCGTTTTGGGCGGTAGCTTGGGGGAAGTTCATGCTGAAAAAGTCGTCAAATTGATGGACATGGCGATGAAAAACGGCGCGCCCGTGATTGGATTGAACGATTCCGGCGGGGCGCGCATTCAAGAAGGCGTTGTCTCACTCGGCGGCTATGCCGATATTTTCTTGCGCAACGTCATGGCGAGCGGCGTTGTCCCGCAAATTTCCGCCATTATGGGACCTTGCGCCGGCGGTGCGGTCTACTCGCCAGCCCTGACCGACTTCATCTTCATGGTGCGCGATTCGTCCTATATGTTTGTGACCGGTCCCGATGTGGTCAAAGCGGTTACCAACGAGATCGTTTCCTTTGAAGATTTGGGCGGCGCGAGTATTCATTCTGAAACCTCCGGCGTTTGTCACGTTGCAGCCGATAGCGAAGCCGATACGCTTTTCCTTATCCGCAAATTGCTCGGCTATTTACCGCAGAATAATATGGAAGACCCGCCCTTCGTCGACACCGGCGATGATCCGCTACGGCGCGACGAAGCGCTCAACGACCTGATTCCCGACGATCCCTCCAAGCCCTACGATATCAAAGATGTTATTCAGCACGTCATGGATAACGGCGAATTCTTTGAAGTCCACAAAAACTACGCCATGAATATCGTGGTCGGTTTTTCGCGGCTGGGTGGGCATGTGGTTGGCATCATTGCTAATCAGCCTGCGGTTTTGGCGGGCGTGTTGGATATTGAAGCCTCGGAAAAAGCAGCCCGTTTTATTCGATTTTGTGATTCATTCAATATTCCCATAATCACCTTTGAAGACGTCCCCGGATTTTTGCCGGGTACCGTGCAAGAACATGGTGGCATCATTCGGTCGGGTGCGAAACTACTCTACGCCTACAGCGAAGCGACTGTCCCGAAGATTACTGTCATCACGCGCAAAGCCTATGGTGGTGCCTACGACGTGATGTCCTCCAAACACATTCGCGGCGACTTGAATTTGGCTTGGCCCACTGCCGAAATCGCGGTGATGGGACCCGACGGCGCGGTCAACATCATCTTCCGTAAAGAACTTGCTGAAGCTGAAGACCCCGTTGCACGCAAAGCTGAACTGGTCGCTGAATATCGTGAAAAATTTGCTAATCCCTATGTTGCAGCCGGGCGCGGCTTCATCGATGATGTTATCGAGCCGCGCGAAACCCGTCCGCGCCTGATTAATGCGCTTGAGATGCTCCAAAACAAGCGCGATCATAACCCGCCAAAGAAGCACGGCAATATTCCGCTTTAGGTCTATGGGTAAAAAAGCACGCCTTCAGGCAGTTGTAAATTATGCGCGTAAAGAGCGTGATCAAGCGCTGCGCAAAAAGCCCGCCTTATCCCCGGCGCTGAATTATCGCTGGGGGCATACTTTGCGCGTGGTGCAGCGCGGTATGGCGCTGGCAAAGCTCGAAGGGGCTAATCGGCAAGTGGTAGCAGCGGCTTGTATGTTGCACGATATTGCCAAGCTCGCCAATAAAGAACACGGCGTGGAACATGGGCGCGTCGGCGCAAAAATGGTGCGCCCTGTACTGGAGAAGATCGGTTACAAAGCCGAAAAGATTGACAATATCTGCTATGCCATCGCTTGGCATGTCGATTGGCAAGCCGGTTACAAATTTGCGCACACGCTCGAAGCGGACGTCGTTAGTGATGCCGACAAACTTGATCGTTTTAGCGTTTACCGCGCAACGATAAAGCTGCGTAACCGCGCCAAAAGCCAACGCAATCATCTGCGGATGATAAAGCGGCAATTGCGTGACTTAGAAGAAATGCGTAAAAATCCGCCCTTGCGTACGCAGAGCGGCAGAGAGCTTTTTCTCGAACAGCTTGATTTGCAAATCGTCTTTCTGAAAAAACTATTGGAAGATAACGCTTTGACGCGTGTGCCAAAGTTTTGATTTGAAGTCTATCCAGAAACTGCTTTAGCTGCCGTGCTGAAGAATGTTCTCGGACAGAAATTTGGAGTATTTATGTTCAATAAAGTATTAATTGCCAATCGCGGTGAGATCGCTGTCCGCATTTTGCGGGCTTGCCGTGAATTAGGTTTAAAAACGGTTGCGGTCTATTCCGAAGCCGATCGGCAGGCGATGCACGTTCGCTATGCGACCGAAGCCTATTTACTTGGTCCCGCGCCTTCGAACGAATCGTATCTCAAAGGCGATAAAATTATCGAAATCGCGCTCCAGAGCGGGGCGGGCGCGATCCACCCCGGCTACGGCTTTCTCGCCGAACGCGCTGACTTTGCCCAAGCTGTCGAAGATGCCGGTTTGGAATTTATTGGTCCCAAACCCTCCGCCATTGCCGCAATGGGCGATAAAGCGATTGCCCGTGAAACGATGATGAAAGCAGGCGTTTCTGTTGTCCCCGGTACGGAAGGGACAGGGAATTTAAGCGATGAAGAGTTGCTTAAACTTGCACCTGAAATCGGTTTCCCGTTGTTGATCAAAGCCACGGCTGGCGGCGGCGGCAAAGGGATGCGTGAAGTTAAGAGCCTCGACGAGATGCCGGTAGCGCTCCAATCGGCACGCCGAGAAGCCAAAGCGGCGTTTGGGGACGACAATGTTTACCTCGAAAAACTGATTCTCGGCGCCCGCCATATTGAAGTCCAGATCGTTGCGGATAAGCACGGGAACGTCGTCCATCTCAACGAACGCGAATGTTCCCTCCAGCGCCGTCATCAAAAGCTGCTCGAAGAATCCCCATCTCCCATCATGGACGAAGAGTTGCGCGCTAAAATGGGCGAAGTGGCGGTGCAAGCTGCGAAAGCGGTCCATTATGAGAGCGCGGGGACGATTGAGTGCTTGGTCGATTCCGATAAGAATTTCTATTTTCTTGAGATGAATACGCGCCTGCAAGTCGAGCATCCGATTACCGAGTTGGTGACGGGCGTGGACATTGTGAAAGAGCAAATCCGTATTGCGCGTGGACGTAAACTTTCCTTTACGCAGGCAGATGTGAAAATCAATGGGGCTGCCATCGAGTGCCGTGTGAATGCTGAAGACCCTTATAACAACTTTATGCCTTCGACGGGCAAAATTTCGCACATGGTTTTGCCAACCGGTCCCGGCATTCGCGTGGATACGGGCGTTTATGCAGGCTTTGAGATTACGCCTTATTATGATTCGATGATTTCCAAGCTGATTGTTTGGGGCGAAACCCGCGCCCAAGCCATCTTGCGGATGCGACGCGCCCTTGAAGAATATAAGATTGTTGGCGTGCGCACGAATATCCCTTTCCATCAAGCAATGATGGATTCGCACCGCTTTATGGGCGGGCAGTTCGATACGCGCTTTGTCGAAGAAGAATTTTCGCTCGAAGAAATCGCTGAAGGCAAAGAAACTTTCCCCGAAGTTGCCGCGATCATCGCTGCGCTCGTGACGCACGACCAAACTGAACGCGCCGCGCACGTTGTCCGGCGTGGCGACCGCGACACGAGCAATTGGAAGTGGCTCTCACGTTGGGAAAGGCTCAGTAAATAGGTGCTATGATGAAATATGCAACCACAATTGACGGCAAAGAATATATTGTCGAGATTATCGACGAACGCCATGTTTCCGTTGACGGCAAAGTGATCGAAGTCGATTTCGAGTCTATCGAAGAGCAGCCCGTTTTTTCGCTAATCGTGGATGGAAAATCCTACGAATCCTATGTTTATCGCACTGAAGAAGACCTTGAAGTGCTTGTCAAAGGGCGTCTCTATCACGCGCAGGTCGAAGACGAGCGTGAGCGCCGTTTACGCGCGGCTTCGGGTGGCGCTGTGGCGCAGTCCGGACCTTTCCAACTCAAAGCGCCTATGCCGGGTTTGGTCGTCGCTGTGCCCGTCTCTGAAGGGCAGGAAGTCAAGGAGGGCGATGTTTTGCTCATTCTTGAATCGATGAAGATGCAGAACGAACTGAAATCCCCACGCGATGGCGTTGTCGGTCGCATCCATGTTGGCGCGGGTGATAGCGTTGAGCAGCGCCAAAAAATGCTGAGTGTTGAGTAAAACGAAATCTGACAGGTCTCCAAGACCTGTCAGATTTTTCAATTTAGTCCCCTCTCCCCTTGGGAGAGGGCAAAGGGTGAGGGATGTACACCGAAACCGAAATTAAACTGCATGTGAAAAAATTGGAACCGCTGGCGGAACAACTCGAAATGTTGGGCGCGACCCTCGTTTCTCCCCGTACCCATGAAATGAACCTGCGTTTTGACACGCCAGCCGGAACGCTCTCCGCCCAAACTCGGGTACTCCGTCTGCGGCAGGATGCCCGGTCCACGCTGACGTACAAAGGACCTGCTTTCAACCAAGACGGTGTCTCCCGACGCGAAGAGATCGAATTCAGCGTCGGTGATTTTGATGCTGCGCAACGTTTTCTTGAAGCCCTTGGTTATGAACTGATCTCACTCTACGAGAAATATCGCGCCACCTACGAATTCGACGGCTTTCATATCATGCTCGATGAAATGCCCTACGGCAATTTTATCGAGATTGAAGGTACGGATTCGTCATCGATTCGCGCGCTGGCGGTGACGCTGGGATTGAACGTCAACCATGCAGTCGAGATGAGCTACTTACAAATCTTTGATCTCCTACGCAACGCCGAGAATCTAGCTGCCGAGCAACTCACGTTTGAAACCTTTGAAAATCAATCCTTTGACTTGGTGCACATTTCGATTTTGGTGGCTGATGCATAGGGAGTACTCAAAAGTTGTTGGAACTTCCCTCACCCTGACCTTTCGCTACGCTCAGGTCGTCCCTCTTCCAAAATGGGAGAAGGAGATGCTCCCCCATTTTGGGGAGATGTCCAAAGGGCAGAGGGCGGTGAAAATTTATCCAACAACCTTTGCGCGCTCCCAACGCATAAAAATGGGCGAAAAGTTCAGGAAT
>JANTFU010000020.1 GCA_024763295.1 Anaerolineales bacterium | reverse complement strand
CGCAGAAAAAGCGTCGCGAGAAAGATGAGTTGGATGTGGTCTATTCGGAAAACCCTGATGATGTGGGGAATATTCGTGACTATGAAGAATTTTTAGAGAAGTTGGTGGGGATTTACGCGGCGATGAAGCCGCTGTTGCGCGAGCGGGCGTATTTGACGATTATTGTGAAGAATGTAAAGAAGGGCGGGAAAATTTATCCGCTGGCGTGGGATATTGGGCGCGAATTGGGGAAGGTTTATACGTTGAAGGATGAGAAAATTTGGTGTCAGGATAACCAGCGTTTAGCGCCTTATGGGATGGGGAATGCCTGGGTGAGCAATACATTCCATCATTATTGTTTACAGTTTCGGAAGGAAAGCTAGGAATCGGGAATCAGTGGATTAAGGATTAGGGGCGGGGTTTCTGCGTCTGATGGTCTTTGAGAAACGGAAGTCGGAAATTGGTAAGGGCGGACGGCTGTCCGATGGAATATGGAGACATTTGAAGGTGACTGTCACTTCCGTGAGCCGTACGAGACGAAAGTAACTCTGCCCGAAAACACATCTTTTGGATGAAGCATTGTATAAGTGACAGTCACCTCAGGAGAAAAGCATGGGCAAAGGGCGTTCTGACAAACCTGCTTTTGAACGATACAAAGAGGAACTCACGAAAAAGACATACCGATATACGCCTGAAGGTGCCTACAAAGGAGCTCAATTTCAAAATTGGCTTTTTGGAGCACTTTCTCCCTTGTTCAGGGGATTTCTCTTTTTGATGCTCATTTTGGGCGTTTTAGTTTTCCTTGCTCTGTTTTTGTATCGCTATTTTATTCACCAAGACGAAGAAAGTCTCACTAATTTTTTGGGACTTCTCACCGCTAGCATTATTATTTGGTTTGCAGTGAAAGACTCGAAGAAAAAAAGGGGGGAGTGCTCAAGCAATAAGTGATTGTGATTTTGCGAACCCCGCTGCTTTTCAGGGTGAAACAATCTCCTACTCGGCGCGAGACTGTTTCGTCGCAGGTGCATGTTCCTCGCAGAGTCATCTCATCACGTCAGTTAAGGCATTGTCGATTAGTGTAGCGGGTTTTAACCGATCATATCCTCGACGACTTGCTTGAGCGAGCGAGCGTCGAGGTCTTTTTTATCCAGAAAGGCGACAGCGCCGGCTTCCATGCTCAGGCGGCGAAATTCGCGGTCAGGGTAGGCGCTGATCATAATAATGCGCGAATCTTTTGAGACTGCTTTGATGCGCCGTGCACAGCGGATGCCGTCATCTTCGCCGAGGACGACATCAATAAAAGCAAGCTGGGGGTAAATTTTTTGCGCGAGGCGTTGGGCGCTAAGCGTGCTGTCCGCTTCGTATAAAACGGCGCTGGGACAAACGCGTGCCAGCATCCGTTGGATTTGGCTTAAGTAGCGCCGGTTATCATCAACAACTAAGATCGAAAGTTCCTGCTTTTCTGGCGGCAAGTTTGTCTTAAGCTTCTTGAAATTTTTTGCCAGCATTCCTAGGGCTTCGGGATGTTCATTGATGTAGTTGACCGCTTCGAGACGGCTTTGAACGTTTAGTTGACGATAGATGCGCGTGAGATGGTTTTCAATCGTTTTGACACTGAGATTTAGCTCAACGGCAATGCTTTGATTATCCAATCCCTCTTGTAATAACTTCAAAATATCCCGCTGCCGTGATGTGATTACGGGGGCGCTCGGCGTTGGCGGCTTTTTCTCGACCAGTTTATGCAACAAAGAGCTGGAGACCCAACGCTCGCCAGCGATGATGCGCGAAATTGCCAGTTTAAGATCACTGAGGGGTTGGTCTTTGAGATGGTAGCCATCCACGCCGACCGCAAGCAGTCCATGCACATAGGCGTCGTCGTCATAAGCACTGACGACTAGAATTTTCATCTCGGCGTTCTCAACACGGATTTGGCGAATATCCTTGATCGGGTCAAAGTTCGGCATACTCAAATCAACCAGCAGCAGTGTGGGTTTCTGCTCTGCAACGGTTTTTATCAAGGTGGGACCATCGCCCACTTCGCCAATCACTTCGAGATTGGGAATTTCTTCCACTAAATTGCGGATGCCCGACCTTACAATGGCGTGGTCATCTGCGAGGAGAACGCGTATTGTTTGCATAGGTTGCTATCTTACCATCAAGCAGCTTTTTTTAGGGGCAATCCCCTAATTTTGTTGGGGGGAAAACGGGGGTGCGCTTGTTAAGAAGTTGTTAATATATTCAAGCGCAATTTCGGAATTCCATCAAGGAATCCCCCTCTTGAATACCGTTTTTGCACACCATTTCCCTCTCTTATTCAACAATCCATAAAGGAGAAAGAATGAACAAGAAACTCTGGTACGTCCTAATGGCTGTTTTGGTCATTGGGTCCACCCTTCTTGCTGCCTGTGGCGCTGCCCCCGCAGAAGAAGCTCCCGCTGCTCCCGCTGAAGGCGAAATCGCCACCGATGCGGAAGTAACCGGCAAAGTTGGTATCGTGCTCCCCACCAAAGACGAACCCCGCTGGGTGCAGGACGAAGCTCGTTTCCAGGAAGCGCTCGAAGCTGCCGGTTACGATGTTGAAATCCTCTTCAGCCAGGGCGACTCCGCTAAAGAGCGCGCCAATGTTGAAGACCTGATCACCAAAGGTATTCAGGTTTTGATTATCACCCCGCAGGATGGTGCAGCCGCAGCCGCCGCTGCCGAAGCCGCCCATGATGCCGGTGTGAAAGTCATTTCTTATGACCGCCTCGTACTCGGCACCGAAGCTGTTGACTACTACGTCACCTTCGACAGCGTTGCCGTTGGCGAAGCGCAGGCTCAGTACTTGGTTGACAAAGCCGAAGGCGAAGGCAACCCGCTCTATCTCTATGCCGGTGCTGCTTCCGACAATAACGCTTTCCTCTTCTTTGAAGGCGCATGGAATGTCCTTCAGCCGAAGATCGCCGATGGCACCTTCGTGATTGAAAACTCCAGCGAAGCCGAAGCTGTTGCAGACAAAGCTGAACTGACCCGCGATGAGATGGCTGCTGTAATCGGTCAGATCACCACCAATTGGGACTTCAATACTGCCAAGAGCCTTGCTGAAGCCAACTTGACCGCTACCACCGCTGAACAAAAAGGCGACGTCTTCATCCTTGCCCCGAACGACGGCACCGCTCGCGCTATCGCTGACGCATTTGCTGCTGACGGCGACGTGACCAGCTACGTTGTTACCGGTCAGGATGCTGAAAAAGCCTCCATCCAGTACATCATTGACGGCAAACAGTCCATGACGGTTTTGAAAGACGTCCGCACCCTCGTTGCTGACGCCATCAGTGCTGCGGTTGCATTCCTTGAAGGCAACACTCCGCCCGAAACCCAGACCTATAACAACGGCGTTTTCGATGTTCCTGCAAAACCCTCCGCAGTTGTCACTGTTGACAAATCCAACGTTCAGGAAGCCGTAATCGACTCCGGTTATTGGCCCGCCGAAGACTTCACCGGTGTGGAAGAAGCTGCAGCTCCTGAAGCATCCGAAACAACCGAAGCAACCGAAGTTGAAGTATTCTCATGGTGGACCGGCGGCGGTGAAGCAGCTGGGCTTGACGCCATGATCGAAGTATTCAATAAAGAATACCCCAATGTTGATTTCATCAACGCAGCAGTAGCCGGTGGGGCAGGCACAAACGCTCGCGCAGTCCTTGCTACTCGTTTGCAAGCTGGCGATCCTCCTGATAGCTGGCAAGGTCATGCAGGGCAAGAACTCATCGGCACTTATGTTGCTGGTGGACAGATCGAAGCTCTGAACGATCTTTATGACGCCGAAGGCTGGCTTGATGTTATGCCTGAAACACTCATCCCGCTTATTTCTGATGAGAATGGCAACATCTACTCCGTTCCTGTCAATATTCACCGCGCGAACGTAATGTGGTACAACCCCGCAATTTTGGAAGCCAATGGCGTAGCCATTCCCACGACCATGGATGAATGGTTTGCTGCGATGGATACTCTCCAAGCCGCTGGAATCACCCCCCTCGCTTTAGGCGAACAGTGGACACAGTTGCATCTTTTTGAAACCGTTCTCCTTAGCAGCCTTGGCTCTGAAGGCTATGATGGTCTTTGGGACGGTTCTACTGATTGGGCAAGCCCTGAAGTAACCACCGCTCTCAACAATTTTGCAAAGGTTTTGACCTATGCAAATTCTGATGCCGCTTCCTTGTCTTGGCAGGATGCTGCACAATTAGTTGTCAATGGCGACGCCGCCTTCAATGTAATGGGCGACTGGGCTGCCGGTTACTACCTTGAACTTGGTTTGACCGCAAATGAAGATTACGGTTGGACTCCTGTTCCCGGTACAGATGGCGTATTCCAGTTCCTCTCCGACTCCTTCACCTTGGCAGTTGGCGCGCCTCACCCCGAAGGTGCTGAAGCTTGGTTGAAGGTTGCTGGTTCAAAAGCCGGTCAAGAAGCTTTCAATCCGGTCAAAGGCTCTATTTGTGCCCGCACAGACTGTGATCCCGAACTCTTCGGTGAATATCTCCAATCCGCAATGCAGGACTGGAGCACGGATACCGTTTCTGGTTCTTTGACACATGGTGTCGTTGCTAACGACTCTTGGAAATCAGAAATTGATACCGCACTTGGTCTTTTCTTGATTGACCAAAACGTGGAAGGTTTCCAATCTTCGTTGGTTGCTGCCTGCGCAAGCTCAGGTCCCTGCCAGTAAAAAACGAATTAACTTATAATTCATTGAGGCTCTGCAAATGCAGAGCCTCAATGAATTTTTTTTATAGTGAGGTTGAGTATGCTAAAAAACAAAGATCGCTACCTTTCTGTTATCCTGATTTCACCCTCCATCATCGCTGTTCTAATTTTCATTTATGGTTTTATTGGCTGGTCGGCACGGGTTTCTCTTAGTAACTGGAAAGGTCTAAACCCAGATTACTCATGGGCGGGTTTAAAAAACTATATAGCATTATTCTCAGATCCTCGTTTTCATATTGACGTTCGTAATACGCTTATCTTCACCGGCGTATTTGTTGTAGGAAGTATGGTGCTTGGTTTTCTCACGGCAGTCATGCTTGACCAAGGTTTAAAGGGGGAGGGGATTTTTCGCAGTATTTTCCTTTTTCCCATGGCAATTTCTTATATTGTTACCGGTGTAATTTGGCGCTGGCTAATGAATCCCGCTGCAGGCACCAGAATGAGCGGATTGAATCTGCTCTTTTCCTCACTTCATTTAGATTTTCTGGTGAACAAGTGGTACACCACACCAACTTGGGGGATGGCTGCCATTGCAATGACTGCCATCTGGCAGATGTCCGGATACACAATGGCGCTCTATCTTGCCGGCTTACGAGCAATCCCGCACGAATTGCGTGAAGCTGCCCAAATCGACGGCGCCAGCGAAATCCAAATATACAGACATATCATTCTGCCTTTACTTACTCCTGTTTCTTTAAGCGCTCTAATTATCTTAGGGCATACATCTCTCAAAGTTTTTGACTTGATTATCGCAGTATCGGGAAAGCAATTACCGCTAGATGTCCCTGCGATTTATATGTGGCAAACCACCTTTGATGGTCTATTTTATGGACGAGGCGCTGCAATTAGCATCCTGCTGTTGATTAGTGTAGCGGTACTTATCATCCCATATATTCGCTATACCCTTAAAGAGGAGGCGAAGCAATGATAAAGAAACTTTCTCTCAAAAAAAATTGGCTATATATTCCTCTGATTGCCTTAGCTATTTTTTATCTTCTGCCCATGTATGTTTTGCTCGTAACAGGGTTTAAAAGTTTCGCTGAGATTGATCTTAAAACCATGTGGACTTTGCCACAGGGAATTGCCTTTGACAACTACATCGAAGCCTATGCAAAACTTTCTCCATCATTATTCAACAGCTTCAAGATGGTCATCCCTGCTGCGCTCATCTCGTCGATGCTTGGCTCGCTGAATGGTTTTATTCTGGCAAAATGGAAGTTTCGCGGGGCTGACATCATCTTCCCTTTTATTCTTTTCGGTATGTTTATTCCATACCAAAGCATCATCATTCCTCTGGTGCAGTTCATGAATGCTGCGGGGTTAACAGGATTACCGGGATTGGCGATGGCGCATATTATTTACGGTATCCCCATCACCACACTAACTTTTCGAAATTATTATGCCAGTCTGCCGCAAGAATTGCTTGAAGCCGCAAAAATTGATGGCGCAGATATGTTGGGCATTTATCGCCACATTTTGCTGCCTATTTCGATCCCCAGTTTTGTCGTCGTCCTTATTTGGCAATTTACATCTGCCTGGAATGACTTTCTTTTCGCAGTCATCCTAACCAATAATACCGAATGGCCGATTACGGTAGCCTTAAATAATATGGCAGGCAGCCAGATTATTTCCTGGAACGTGCAAATGGCAGGCTCTTTGCTGGCAGCGTTGCCGACTTTGCTGGTCTACATATTCTTGGGACGCTACTTCCTGCGAGGCTTATTGGCAGGATCGCTCAAAGGCTAAAATAATACAGGACGAAAAACCGTAGCAACCGTGATTGCGGCTTGATACCGATGTAACGACATCTGCTCGCTTTGATCAGCATCCCGCCAACGCCGCCCCGATTTTTGGGATGGCAACCAAACCAAAACTTCAGCGCGATGCGCAGCTTTTCGTTCCGCTTATCAGATAATTAACAAAATGCAACGCGACATTTGTGTCGTCTAAAAAACGATGGAAATGTCATCCTACAAACCGCAAGGAGATTTTATGGATGCTCCCATTCTGGAAATGAAATCCATCACCAAAGAGTTCCCCGGTGTCAAAGCGCTTGACAACGTGACCTTTCAGGTTATCAAGGGCGAAATTCATTGTTTAGTAGGGGAAAACGGCGCCGGAAAATCGACCCTGATGAAGGTTTTGAGCGGTGTTTACCCTTATGGCAAATATACGGGTGACATCGTTTTTGACGGCAATGTACAGCAATTTAATAATATCCGCGATAGCGAAGAGGCGGGCATTGCCATCATTTATCAGGAATTAGCACTCATTCCCGATCTGACCGTCTACGAAAACATTTTTCTTGGACACGAAGTGCAGGAAAACGGGCTGATTAACTGGAATGAGACCATTAAACAAGCCACGCAAATGTTGAAGAAAGTCGGCTTGGATGTGAACCCCGCCGCCAAGATTAAAGACCTCGGCGTGGGGCAGCAGCAGTTGGTGGAAATTGCCAAAGCCTTGAGTAAAAACGTCAAGTTGCTCATTCTTGATGAGCCGACTTCCTCACTGAACGAAACCGATGTGGATAATCTTTTTGTGCTTTTGCGGGAGTTAAAAAAGCAGGGCGTGACCTGTGTTTTGATCACTCACAAGCTCAAAGAAGTGATCGATATTTCTGATTCTGTGACCGTGCTACGTGACGGGCAAACGATTTGTACGCTCGATGCTTCAAAAGGCGAAGTGACAGAGAACGCACTGGTGAAACACATGGTCGGGCGTGAGATTGATAATATCTATCCGCCACGCGAGAATAAAGCCTCTGATGAAGTCTTGCTGGAAGTCAAAAACTGGACTGCGGTTGACCCGATGCTTGGCAGAGAAATTTTGCATGATGTCAATTTCAATGTGAAGCGCGGCGAGATTGTTGGCTTTGCAGGCTTAATGGGTTCCGGACGCACCGAATTGGCAAAGAGCATCTTTGGGAACCCGGATAACTATCAGGTTGAAGGCGATATTTTTGTCAAAGGCGAGAAGAAAGTTTTCAAGCACTCGCAGGATGCGATTAAAGCCGGTTTGGCGTATGTCACAGAAGATCGTAAGGGTGATGGGCTAATCCTAATTCAGGATATTAAGCAAAATATCAGCCTCGCCAATTTGCAGGAGATTGCGCATCGCAGTGTGGTTGATGATAATGCCGAAATCAGAGTGGCGATGAATTATAAAGATTCGCTCTCAATCAAAACTCCCAGCGTGGAACAAAAAGTCGAAAATTTGAGCGGTGGCAATCAGCAAAAAGTTTCACTGGCAAAATGGCTCTTTGTAAAACCCGACCTGTTGATTTTGGATGAACCAACGCGCGGGATTGATGTTGGTGCAAAATTTGAAATTTATACGATCATGAATGATCTCGTTCAGCAAGGCATGAGCATCATTATGATCTCATCGGAATTACCCGAAGTTTTAGGCATGAGCGATCGGGTTTATGTTGTCTCTGAGGGAAGAATTACCGGGGAACTCCCGATTGAAGAAGCAACGCAAGAAAAGATCATGCATCTGGCTACAACCACTCACTAAGGAGAAGAAGAAAATGTCCTTTGTCCAAGACCTTCAGAAAGTATTGAAAGAAAATATTCGTGAATACGGCATGTTTATTGCCCTATTCGTGATCATTGCCTTCTTCGGCTTCACCACCGATGGCATTTTTGTTTCGGCGCGTAATATCAGCAACCTGCTTAACCAGACCGGTTATATTGCCGTTTTGGGTGTTGGCATGACGCTGGTGATTGTTATCCGCCATATTGACCTTTCGGTCGGCTTTTTGGCGGGTTTCCTCGGTGCTATTGCCGCCATCGCGATGGAATTTTGGGGTTTGCCGGTTTGGGTTGTCATTCCGCTGACCCTCGTACTCGGAACTTTCGCTGGTGCGATCACAGCTTTTTTGGTCGCCAAGATGAATATCCCTGCGTTTGTGGCAACGCTGGCTGGCTGGTTGATTTATCGCGGCGCGATTCTGGTAGTCACCGAAAGTACCGGCACCATCATCATTTCGAACGATGCCTTCAATGCGATCGGCAACGGCTATATCCCTGATTTGCCCTTCTTGGCAAACTTCATGCCCGGAACGCACAAGCTGACCATTTTGCTTGGCATCATCGCTACGATTTTGTATGTCATCAGTGCTATTCGAGACCGGAACGCCAAAAAGTCTTATGATTTTGAAGTTTTGCCACAAGAGATTTTTGCTCTCCAACTGGTCTTTGTTTCGGCGCTTTTCGTTGGGATCACTTGGTTGCTCTCCGGCTATAACGGTCTCTCGTGGACCTTGGTTGTCGTTTTGGTTGTGACAATCATCTATGATTTTGTGGCGAATAAAACAGTACTCGGCAGACATATTTATGCCGTTGGCGGCAATCCCGATGCCGCAGAATTAAGCGGTATTGATGTGAGCAAGATTACCTACGCAGTCTTCATGTCGATGGGCGCGCTAACGGCGCTTTCCGGCATCCTTTTTGCCTCACGTTTGCAGTCGGCAACCACCACTGCGGGAACGCTCTTTGAGTTGGACGCGATCGCGGCTGCCTTTGTCGGTGGTGTCTCCGTTTCCGGTGGTGTCGGCAAAGTGACCGGCGCGATTGTCGGTGCGCTCGTGATGATGTCGCTAACCAACGGCATGAATTTGATGGGGATTGGCATTTCCTATCAATACATCGTGCGTGGTGCGGTGCTCGTCGCTGCCGTGATTTTTGATGTTGCCACCCGTAATCAGGGTAAATAAAAAAAATCGTTATTTTTTCAGGGCGGGGCAAAACCCCGCCCTTGTGTTAGCCCAATTGGATTTTTTCGGAAAAAGGTTCATCGAAAAACGTACACAACATCTCTTCTTTTGTGAAATCTTATGGCAGAAAATACTTCACCCGTAAAGCTGATGACCGGTGCCCGCCAAACAATGGGTTCTTGGGTAAAGCCAATTGCAGGTTTTTCCGAGGTACCACCTGTCTATAAAAATCAGTTAAACAGCTTATTGGGAACAAACCCGCATTTCCCGCCGATGGTAATCGCGCCACCGGTCAACGCACAAAACTCGCCACCCTGTGAAAAACTCGTCTTCTGGTGGCATGAAACGCTCTACATCATCGAAAATCACGCAGGGGCGTTGAAGAAAATTGCCTTTCCAAAAGAGCGTTTGGCATACCTTGAAGTTGGGCGTGTGCTTTTATATTCTTGGTTTACCGTCACGGGGCTAGACGAAAACGGCGAAAGCATTAGCAATACCATCGTCTACAATACCGCCACACATCGCCATATCGAGCCATTTCTTGATGCCTTACGTTCTTTGTCCGGCAGAAGAATTCCGCGTGACGTGCGTGCCTTTCATTATCTCGCACGTCAAAACTTCAAGTTTTTTAATTTTGCCAAAAACAGTCTCAAAGGCGATGAAGAAGTCATTACAACGATCTTACAACCTGAAGTCACCCGCAGCGTCTTTCCGCTCTTACATGGAAAACTCGATCATTTAGTTGTCAATCCGCATCTCACCATTCTCACCGAACTTGAACTTATCCTGATCGAAGAAGACCCCGAAAACCTGCAACGCAACGGCAATCGCTACGGTGGCATCTGGTATTATGTGCCCATTGAAAATCTGCGTGCCGTTTCAGAGACCGAAAGAGAAGATTCGTTGCTCAATCTGACATTCACCATCAACCCCGACATCACGCTTGAACGCGTCTACTCGGAACCCAATCACACCAAAGCTCGCAAATTCAAAGAAAGATTGGAAGACTTACTCAAAGGCTAGTACAATCCTAGCCTATGTCGAACAAATTGCTTCAAGTCCGCTCGCTTTCCAAAACACATGGACATTTGCGTGTCTTAAAAGAAGTCAGCTTCGATCTCAATTCGGGGGAAGTTTTAGGCTTGGTCGGTCGCCGCGGTTCAGGCAAATCAACCCTATTAAACCTGATTGGGGCAGCCATGCCTCCCACCGGCGGCGAAATTCTTTTTGAAGGCAAAGATCACAGTTTCAAAAAAGTTGTCGATGTCCGTCAGGCGGGCATCGAGTTGGTCTACCAAAGCCCACAATTACTAGATAATCTGGATGTTGTTCACAATATCTTTTTGGGACACGAGATCGATTGGCGTGGCACAATTGGTGTCCGCGCTTGGAAAGAGATGTACGCCCACGCACATGACTTGCTTGGCAGCTTTGAGCTTGCCCCTGACTTTCTCCGTAAAAAAACACGCGACCTGACGGACGAACACCGGCACTTGGTTGCCTTTGCACGGGCTGTGTGCCTGCCCCCCAAATTACTCCTGCTTGATGACTTCCTCCCCAATCTTAGTTTCCGCCGTCAGGAACTGATTCTGAAGCATATCCAAAAACTCAAAGAGAATGGTACCAGCGTCATCATTAGTAGCGACAATCTCAATCACCTCTTCAAAATTACCGACCGTATCCTTGTTCTCTTTGAAGGCAAAGTCTCTGCCCTCCGCGCCACCGCAGAAGTGACCCCGCGCGATATTGTCGAGTTGATTGTCGGTGCCGGAAACCCGAAGCAAGTCACGCCTGTTATTTGGGCGCTTGAAAATTATCACGCTGCCCAAAAGCAAACCACCGAGCTTTTCCGCCAGCAGGCTGCCTTGCATGAGGACCTTGAAGCCAGCGATACGCTCAATCGGCAACTCATTCAAAAATTAAGCGCGCAGGTGAATGCTTCAGACGGACTAAATACCGCCCTGCAAGCGGCTCAACGGCGTCTGCTAACCGAGCGCGAAGAAGAACGAAAAGCCTTGGCGCGCGAATTGCACGACTCGGTCATTCAAGATTTACTCAGCGCCAATTATCTACTGGAAGAAAGCGAAGACCGTTTGAATTCAGGCGAGAAAGGTGTTGGTTTAGAGCCTGTCCGCGAAGAGATTCGTCAAGTTGTCGGCGATTTGCGCCAACTTTGCCGTGACCTACGTCCTCCCACCATCGACAATCATGGCTTGGCAGCCGCTATCCGCTCCCATGCCGAAGAGTGGCAAGAGCGTTCAGGAACCGCGATTGAGATCGAAGTCGATCCCAAACTGGGACGCTTGCCCGAGACAACAGAGATTACCATCTTTCGTATCGTGCAAGAAGGCTTAAATAATATCGGCAAACATGCCACCGCCAAACATGCCTCCGTAACTGTGCGCCGCACATCCAAAGACAACCTCTTGGTACGCATCGCCGATGATGGCAAAGGAATGGCGCCTTCACTCGATCTGGTTGGTCTCTCATCCCAAAAACATTTTGGTTTGCTCGGCATCAGCGAGCGCGCCGCCTTGCTCGGTGGCACCATGAGTACGGATTCGCCCCCTGAAGGCGGCTTTGTCCTGCATGTGGAAATTCCCAGCCCTTACCCCGCTAAAAACTAGCATCGTCTAATCATTCACTTTCATATCAAAATATGCCCAACTTAACCCACGAAATCCTCGATAACTTCCCACTTTCAAACTATGCCAGCAGCGCTGTTATGCAGCGCGGCAAAAAATATTTTCGTAATGAAAAAGTCTACGAAATTAACGTCAAGGGTCCTGATGCCCACTGTCTCGTCGAAGGCAGCTATGGTGCTAACTACAATGTTGATATCCATGTAGCTGAAAACGGTGATCTGCGTTTCTCGTGTGATTGTCCCCATGCGGCTCAGGTCAAGGTTTGTAAACATATTGTTGCATCTTTCCTTGCAGTCAGTAATTTACTAAAAATCACCGAAAATCGTACCCAACCTGTTTCCGCCCCCCGTCGTTGGGAAGACAAGCTTTTTACCACCCTTGAAAATCTACCCAAAACCCACAGGACCAGAAAAGCCAAGCCATATATCGCTCTGTTCTTATTACACCGCGAAAATCATTATTACTATGGCACCAGCTTTTCGCTTTCTGCGCGCGTCATCACCAATCAAAGGTGGATCAAAGCCTATGCCCTCGGGAAAACACCCGTGGAAATTCGTGAGATGCTCGAAACCAAGAAACATTGGCTTGAGTACCTTGAGCGCCCCTATAATGTTATCAAACCGGCTGGCTGCCTAAATTTACCACCCGAAGGCATATTACTTTTCAACTTCATCTTGCAAGAGAGCGGTTACTACTCCGGCACAGAAGATTTTGGCTCCTACCTGCCACAACTTGCCTCGTTTGAGGCGCCCATCTTCCTAGTTGACGGTTATCACGAACTGCAAGGCAAACTCGACATCCACCCCGAAGAAGTCGAGATTAAAGCCGCCCTCGTCCAAAATAAAAACGGCTACATGATTCAGTCAGGTGCAGAACTCGACGGCAAAATTTACACCTCCGCCAAAGATAACCTCGCCATCGTCTCGGACGATCCCGCTTGGATTCTGACCGGCAAAAAACTTGTGAGCGTCAGCAACCCCGCCAGCCTGCCGCTGCTCTCCGCCTTCCCGCTCCAAATCCCATTTGAAGACGAAGCCTACTTCCGCGAAAATTACTTGCCCGAAATCGCCACACATCTGCCCATCAAAGGCGACCAAATTTCCTATGCGGATGTGGAAGAAGACCCCGTCCCACGCCTTTACCTGCGCAAAGAACAGGATGAACTGGTCGCTGAACTGCGTTTTGGCTACGGAATTCACGAAACGCCCGCGGAGAAAAATCCTGATCCCGTCAAAATGGAAGATGTGCCCGACTCTTGGAATTTGGTACGTATCCACCGCCAACCCGCACGGGAATTCGCCATCTACGACATGATCAAAGGCGCCACCTTTGGCTTAAAACGCGGCAAGCAATACGGCGAATTTCTTTTGCGCGTGCGGACGCATCCCTATGATTTTCTAACCAAATCCATCCCCGCCCTGACCGAAGCAGGCTTTGAAATTTATGGCGACAAAGACACGCTCGGCAAACTCAATAAAAATAAACCTTCCATCAGCCTGAACATCACCAGCGGCATCGACTGGTTTGATCTGGATGTCAAAATTCAATACGGCGAACAGCAGGTCAAACTCAAAGAAGTGCGCCAAGCACTCAAACGCGGTGAGAATTTCATCAAACTGGCAGATGGGAGCATCGGGCAAATTCCGCCCGCATGGCTCGAACGCTACAAACACATCTTCAACATGACCAAAGAGACCGAAGACGGTCTGCGCGTGCGCGACTACCAGCTAACCATGCTCGACGAGTTGCTCGAAGACGCCGAACACGCCAATATTGCCGCAGAATTTGAAGAAAAGCGTCAACGCCTGCGCAACTTACAAGGGATTGCCAAGCAACCCGTTCCGAAAGGCTTCACGGGCGAGTTGCGTCCCTATCAAAAAGCCGGGCTAGACTGGCTGCATTTTCTGCGCGAATACGGCTTTGGCGGTATTCTGGCAGACGATATGGGGTTGGGGAAAACCATTCAAATGTTGGCATATCTGCAAAATCGACGGGAGCAAGCCCAAAGCACGGCTGCGGCGCTGCTGGTCGTCCCCAAAAGTTTGCTGACCAACTGGCAGCGTGAATCCGCTACATTCACGCCCGATTTACGTATCCTGGAGTATATCGGCGCTGATCGTGACAAGGAAATGAGCAGCTTCGATGCGTACGACATTATCATCACGACCTACGGCACAATGCTGCGCGATGTGGAGAGCTTGCGCAATTATCGCTTTAGCATGGTCGTGTTGGATGAATCACAAGCAATTAAAAACCCGCTGGCAAAGACGGCGAAGGCGGCACGTTTGCTGAATGCCGAACACCGTTTGGCGATGACCGGTACACCCGTTGAAAATAATTCTTTTGAGCTTTGGTCACAGTTTGCCTTTTTGAATCCCGGTCTCTTAGGGAATTTGGATTATTTTAAGCGGGATTTTGCCAAAGCAATCGAAAGCCGGGATGGGGAACAGGAAGTCGCCCTCCTGAAGCGCATGGTCTATCCCTTTATTTTGCGACGCACAAAAGAGCAGGTTGCCCCTGAACTCCCGCCCATCACGGAACGTGTGATTTATACGGAGTTTGACGCCGCGCAACGCAAGCTCTATGAGCAAACGCGCGAAAAGTATCGCGCCAAACTTTTGGGCTTGGTCGATGATGGCGGCATGAATAACGCGCGTATGCAAATTTTGGAAGGTTTGCTGCGCCTACGCCAGATTTGCATCCATCCCGCGCTGGTGGAGCCGACCTATAACAAAGAAGTGGCTAAATTTGAAATTCTGCTCGAAACGCTGGAAACGCTGCACGCCGAAGGACATAAGGCACTGATTTTTTCGCAATTTGTGCAAACGCTAAAGCTGCTCGAAAAAGAGTTAAAAAAAGCGAAGCTGAAATATACCTATCTGGACGGGAAAACACGCAAACGCCAGCAGCGCGTGGACGAATTCCAAAACGACCCGAATATTCCCTTTTTCCTCATCAGCCTGAAGGCGGGCGGCGTAGGCTTGAACTTAACCGCTGCGGATTATGTCATCCATCTCGACCCATGGTGGAATCCCGCTGTGGAGATGCAAGCCACCGACCGCGCCCATCGCATCGGACAAGACCAACCGGTCTTTGTGTATAAGTTCATTGCGCGTGACACGGTTGAAGAGAAAATTCTGCAATTGCAGGAGCGTAAAAAGGCGCTCGTGGAGCAGTTGATCTCATCGGAGAGTAGTTTCTTCAAATCGCTGACGCGCGATGATGTGGACGTGTTGTTTTCGTAGCCCATTTTTATGGGTTTCGTAGATGTAGCACGGTTCTTTTACGTCTTATTACCTCATGTTACGCACTTGATATACAAGCCCCCCTGCCCTCGCTTCGCTTGGGCATCCCCCCATTTTGCAAGCAAAATAGGGGGATAAAACAAAATTAA
>JANTFU010000019.1 GCA_024763295.1 Anaerolineales bacterium | reverse complement strand
TCGTATTACGCGTACCGTGATATTCACACCGCACAGGGCAAGATAAATCTCGTATTACGCGTACCGTGATATTCACGCCGCACAGGGCGAGATAAATTTCGTATTACGCGTACCGTGATATTCACGCCGCACAGGGCAAGATAAATCTTGCATTACGTCGTAACGCGACATTCATGTCGCAATGTTGGAGATAAAAATGACCATCACCTACCGCCGTAATCTTCCTCACATTCACCCCGAGAACACGCCCATCTTTATCACCTTTCGGCTTGCCAATTCCCTGCCTGTTGAAATCATAGAAAGCTTGCGAAAAGAGCGCGATGCCGCGAAGAAAAAAGCTGCCAACCAAAGCGAACGGTACAATGCAGACAAAGAATACTTTGAACACTACGACGATTGGCTGGATCGCATTGAAAATACCCCGCGCTGGCTTAATCAGGAAGAAATTGCGCAAATTGTCAAAGAAAAAATCCATGAATTGGCGGAAGCGCATTATCATCTTTTCGCTTACTGTATCATGCCCAATCATGTTCACCTGCTTATTCAATCGCGGCTTGGCAAAAAACTCCCCGAAGGCGGCACAACCGCCAAATATCCCATCACCGATGCGATGCGTTTGCTCAAAGGCAGTACCGCTCGAAACTGCAATCTTCAACTCGGTCGCAGCGGCGCATTTTGGACGCATGAGAGTTACGATCATTTCATTCGTGATGAGCGCGAGTTAGAAAATGTAATTGCATATATTTTGCACAACCCTGTTAAGGCGGGGTTAGTGGGTGAATGGACAGATTGGAAATTTTCTTATGTTCACCCTGAATTGGGTGAATGGTGAAACAGCGAGATAAATCTCGCATTACGGCGTACCGCGACATTCATGTCGCAGTGTGCGAGATACATCTCGTGTTACGGTGTAATGTGATATTCGTGTTGCAAGATGCGAGATAAATCTCGCGCTACAGCTTTCCTCCAAAAACAAACCTTCGTGAATCTTCGTGTCCTTCGTGGTAAAAGAAAAGGAGCAAACCATGAGCGAAAAATTCGACTTCGGCGGTGAGATCGTCTGGAATCCCACGCCCGACCATATTGAAAACGCAAACCTGACCGCCTTCATGCGCCAGCACGACATCCCTGACTTCGACGCCCTCATGCGGCGCTCGACCGAAGACGTGAAATGGTTCACTGACGCCGTGCTCAAATATCTCAAGATCGCCTTCTACGAACCCTACAGCGAAGTCGCCAATTTCGACAAGGGCATCCAGTGGGCGCAGTGGTGCGTGGGCGGCAAGATGAACATCGTCCACAACTGCGTGGATAAATATATCGGCACGCCCACCGAACACGCCGCCGCCTATATTTGGGAGGGCGAAGAGGGCGAAAGCAAAGCGGTCACTTATGGCGAACTCTACCGCCAAACCAACCAAGCCGCCAACGCCCTGCGCTCGCTCGGTTTGGGCAAAGGCGACGCCGTTGGCATCTACATGCCGATGATCCCCGAAATCGTCCCCGCGCTGCTCGCCATCGCCAAAATCGGCGGCATCATTTTGCCGCTCTTTTCGGGCTATGGCGTCAGCGCTGTCACCACCCGCCTTGTGGACGCGGATGCGAAAGCGCTCTTCACCGCCGATGGTGTTTTTCGGCGCGGAAAAGGGGTGGATATGAAATCGGTTGCGGATCAGGCAGCCGAACAGACGCCGACCCTTAAGCACATGATTGTCGTCAACCGCGCCGACCTTGACATCAACATGGTTGCCGGACGAGATCATTGGTGGGGTGAGTTAGTGGATAGCCAACCCACCGCCGCCGAGACAGAGATCACCGCAGCCGAAGATACGCTAATGGTCATTTACACATCGGGGACAACGGGACGCCCGAAAGGCGCTGTGCATACCCACTGCGGATTCCCGATTAAAGCGGCGCAGGATATGGCATTCGGCACCGATTTACACAAAGATGAAGTTTTATACTGGATGTCCGACATGGGCTGGATGATGGGACCCTGGCTGGTCTTTGGTGCGCTGATTTTGGGCGGCACCTTCTTCATCTATGACGGCGCGCCCGATTATCCCGCTCCCAATCGGCTTTGGGAAATGGTCGAAAAGCATAAAATCACGACCCTCGGCATCTCGCCGACGCTTGTGCGTGCGCTGATCCCCAAAGGCGATGAGCATTGGCAAAAACACGACCTTTCCTCGCTGCGCTTCTTCGCCTCGACGGGCGAACCCTGGAACCCCGACCCGTGGATGTGGCTCTTCGAGAAAGTCGGCGGCGGCACGGTGCCGATTATCAATTATTCGGGCGGGACGGAAATTTCTGGCGGCATCGTGATGGGCAATCCGATTTTGCCGTTGAAAGCCTGCGCCTTCTCCGCGCCCTGCCCCGGCATCGCTGCGGACGTGGTCAACGAAAAAGGCGAATCTGTGACCGACGAAGTTGGCGAACTGGTCATCCGCGCCCCGTGGATCGGCATGACACGCGGCTTCTGGAAAGACCCGCAGCGCTACATCGAAACCTACTGGGCACAGTGGAAAGATGTTTGGGTACACGGCGACTTCGCTGCCAAAGACAGTGATAAGCTCTGGTATATTCTCGGTCGCTCTGACGACACCATTAAAGTGGCGGGCAAGCGTTTGGGTCCCGCTGAAGTAGAATCGATTTTGGTGGAGCATGAGAGCGTTATCGAAGCGGCAGCAATCGGCGTGCCGGATGTCGTAAAGGGCAGCGCAGTGGTTGTTTTTGCGGTATTAGATAAAGATGCAGAAGCCACGGACGAACTGCGTACCGCGTTACGCGACAAGGTCGCCAAAGCGATGGGCAAACCGCTCGCTCCGAAAGAAATTCTCTTCATCAGCGATTTGCCGAAAACGCGTAACGGCAAGGTCATGCGCCGCATGATCCGCTCGGCGTATTTGGGGCTGGAGCTTGGGGATACGTCCGCTTTGGTGAATGGCGCGGTGTTGGAGGAGATACGCAGTATTCAGTGAGCGGTGTTCAGTAAATCAGTAGTAGTTTCGCTAATTTTCTAAAAGGGCTAAAACTCCTTCGTTTGAAGGCGTTTTTAGCCCGTATTGCGTAAAGCGTATTGCGTAAGTCCCTGAAAATTACTAGTTCTACCGTTTTTTGTGGTTTTTGTTTTGGCGTTAACAGATAACCAGTCCAAAAGGACTTTGTACAACTAGCACGGTCGGTTTTACCGCCGTGCGGTCAGCGCAAGCAACAAAATCCTCGTAAAAATTTTCTGTAGCAGTTAACTTTACCCGCACGGACGTAAACGAACCGTGCTACATCTGCGAAGCCCACTAAAGTGGACTGAGAAAAGCGTGACCACAAATTCTGGTAGAAGCAGGAAAATTACGCAATACGAAATACGTTTTTAACCTGATTTTTCAAGGCGAACGCCTGAAACCTTAAAAAGGCGAAACTCAAGTAAATCAGTAAAGACTGCCTCCTGAATACTGAACACTGAATACCGCCCCCAAAAAAAACTCAGTGATAAAATTAACGCACATCAACAACAGAAAAAAAGGGATTCCCTATGAATAAGCCTTTCACCTATCAATGTTCCATTTGCGGCAAAAAATATGCCCCCAACGAAATCACCTACACCTGCTATCACGATGGCGGCAATCTGGATGTTTTGCTCGACTACGCTGCCATCCAAGAAAGATACCAGCCGGATGACATTACCTCGCGCGCGGAAACCTCCCTTTGGCGTTATCTGCCCCTCATTCCGGTCGCTGCCCCCGCAGATGCGGAACACACGCCGCTTTATGCTGTTGGCTGGACACCGACATACGAATTGCCGACGTTGGCAAAAAAGCACGGCTTGCATAATCTCTGGCTGAAGGACGAAAGCGCCAACCCAACAGCCTCCTTCAAAGATCGTGCCAGCGCCATCTTGGTTGCGCGTGCAAAACAGATCGGCGCAGACACTATCGTGACTGCCTCCACAGGAAACGCAGGCGCGGCGCTGGCGGGCATGGCGGCTGCCGTTGGGCATAAAGCCGTCATCTTTGCGCCGAAGACTGCCCCGGTCGCCAAGATTACGCAATTGCTGGTCTTTGGCGCACAAGTCATGCTCGTAGACGGTAATTATGATGATGCCGTCAAACTGGCGGTCAGTGCGGCGAATGAATTTGGCTGGTATTGCCGCAACACAGGCTATAACCCCTTCACGTTGGAGGGCAAGAAAACAGCCGGATTTGAAATTTGGGAATGGGCGCTAAAAACACTCCCCGCACACAGCAAAGCGCTGACGGTTTTTGTCTCTGTCGGAGATGGGAATATTATTTCGGGCGTTCACAAGGGCTTTAAAGACCTCGTTAAACTCGGCTGGATGCAGCAGATGCCGCGCATCATCGGCGTGCAGGCAGAAGGTTCCGCAGCGATAGCCAATGCTTTCAACGCCAAAACCGAAGAAATTACCCCCGTCCATGCAACCACGATGGCAGACAGTATCTCGGTCGATATGCCGAGTGACGGTATCCGCGCGCTGCGTGCCGCCACCGAGACCGGCGGGCGTTACGTCATCGTCAAGGATGAGCAGATTTATGCTGCCATAGCGGAACTCGGTCGGGTTGGCATTTTCGCGGAACCTGCCGGAGCCACCGCTTATGCCGGTTTGGTGGAAGCCATTGCACAGGGGAGCGTTGCGGCGGACGATCCCGTTTTGGTGCTCAACACGGGCAGCGGTCTCAAAGATGTGAAGGCGGCAATGAAGTCCGTCGGTGAAGCGCCAATCATCGCGCCCACGTTGGAGGCGGTTAAAGAAAAATTATGAAGCGTGAAAGATGGAGTGCCCCGGCGCGTTATCTGACGCTTTCATTGCTGATCGGCTTTCTTTTGGCATTGGGTTGGTATGCACGCTCAACCTTCCAGCCGCTCATCGCTGCCGGATTGATTGCCTATATTATGATGCCGCTGGTTAATTTGCTCAAAAACAAAACCGGCATAACGCATAAATGGGCGGTCAATTTGGTCTATTTTTTGCTGCTTTCGCTCTTCTTTGCCTCGCCAGTTGTCTTTGTGCCAGAATTACTGACCCAGTTGCAAGATTTTACCGATGATTTATTAAAGCTCTACGGAGAAGCAATCAGCTTCCTAAATGCCCCAATCACTGTTGGCTCGCTGGTGCTGGATGTGGGCGATTATTTCCCGCAGCTAGAAACCTCTATTGCCAATCTGCTGCGCAGTCTGCCCGAACGCGCCCTACACATTTTGGGCAGCACGTCTCGAAATACTGCTTGGTTCTTGGTCATCCTCGTAACCGTCTATTATTTACTCTTGGATTGGGATAAGGTGCGCGAGGGGGTGATTCGGCAGGCTCCGGAAGCCTATCGCCGCGATGCGCGCGCGATCTTTTTGGAAATCAAGAGCATTTGGGCTGCTTATTTGCGCAGTCAGATTGCGTTGATGGTAATTGTGGGAATCGCCTTCTCGATTGCTTGGCTGGCGATCGGTTTGCCCAGCGCACTCATTCTCGGAATTTTGGCTGGGGTGCTGACCATTATCCCGGATATCGGTCCGACGATTGCGGTTGCCATCGCCGTTGCAGTGGCTTTTCTCGAAGGCTCCAACTTTTTACCGCTCTCAAACTTCTGGTTTGCGATGCTGGCAATTCTGATTTATCTGGTTGTGATTAATTTCAAAAATATCTGGCTGCGTCCACGCCTGATGGGGCGCAGTGTCCATTTGCATGAGGGCGTGGTTTTTATTGCCATCATTGCCGCCGTGGTATTGCAAGGCATTTTGGGCGCAATCATCGTTGTGCCGGTGATCGCCTCCGCGCTGGTGATTGGGCGGTATTTGAAGGCAGGCATTATGGGGTATGAGCCGGTTTTACGGGAGGACTTGTACGAGGCTTGGGAGGTAGAACAAGGGAACGAAAACGAGAAAGACGAAAGAAGTAACGAGTAACTTTACTGATAACAAGTTTTTGAGTATAGGGGCGGGATAACCCCGCCCCTACCAAATTCTCTCGGTTCTTTGATGTTGTGTGGGGACCCCCCTCTGTCCTATCGGACATCTCCCCCCGAAGGGGGGAGAACTTGTACCTCCCCTCGGGGGAAGGCTAGGATGGGATAAAGGTTGGCGGAAATTCTACAATAGCTCAGAGAACTTCAATCTCTCTGGGGCAATTTCACCGCTTTCTTGCGCGGTTTCTTCGGTAGTTTCATTGGGAACTTGGTGCGGCGCACGCCGTCGTATTGATAGAGCGCATTCGCCACTGCTGCGGCAGTGGGAACAAGCCCAATCTCACCGACACCCTTCGCGCCATGCGGTCCCAAGGGATCGGGCACTTCGACGCCGATCACTTCAACGGGCGGCATTTCTTTGGCACGCAAGATGCCCAGTTTACGGAAATTCGTATGTAGCGGATAACCGCCTTCCATTGGTAAATCTTCGCTGATGGCGTAACCAATTCCCATGTGGACGGCGCCTTCAACCTGCCCTTCAAAGAGCATTGGATTGTAGATTTTGCCCGCATCATGCGCGGCAACTACCTTCTCAATCTGCCCGTCATCGTCAATAGAAACGAGCTGCGCGGCGTAGCTGTAGGAATAATGCGTAATCGGTTCATCGGTGACGGCATCGGGTTTGGTCGTCCAGTCACAAATCCATTCGCCGAAGTATTCGTTGCCGACCAAATCGGTGAGGGGTTTATTTTTCAAATCTTCGGCAAGTTTCTTGCAAGCATCCAAAAGCGCATTGCCCAAGAGCGATGTCGCCCGCGAAGCGGTGGTCATACCGGCATTTTGCTCGGCTTTGGTATCGACGCGTATCTCGATCAGGTCGGGATGAATGCCGGTTTCATTGCAAACAAGCTGACGGGCGATCGTGTTCACGCCTTGTCCCATTTCTGTCCAGCCGTGGTCGATAATCACTTTGTCCGGGGCTTCAATCGTAATCAACGCTGATGATGCATCAGGCATCCCATTTCCGATGCCCGTATTCTTTAAGCCGCAAGCCAAGCCCGCGTGTTTTGTCTTGTAAAACTCATCCTTAATGGCTTCTAACGCACGTCGCACGCCCACACCGCCGAGCAAGGTTTGTCCCGTTGTGGTTTTGGAGCCATCCTGCAAGGCGTTTTCGTAGCGGAACTGCCAGCGGTCGAAGCCGCCTTGTTCACAGAGATCATCTACACAGCTTTCCATCGCAAAAGTCGCCTGATTGACGCCAAATCCGCGCATCGCACCGCAAGGCAAGTTATTGGTATAAACCGCGTATGCTTCACTCATCACCACCGGCACATCATACGCCGCCGCCGCGTGGCTGGCGACGCGCGTCAACACCTTTGCGCCGACCGAAGCATACGCGCCCGTATCGCCGACAATACGCGCTTTGAGATAGGTCAACTTGCCCTCAGCATCGCAACCGAGTTCATAATCCATCCAAACGGGGTGGCGCTTGGGGTGCATCACAATTGACTCGTCGCGCGTCAAATGCACTTTAACCGGCACGCCCAGCAGCTTTGCCGCCAGCGCAGCATGTCCCTGCACGCTCAAATCTTCCTTGCCGCCAAATCCGCCGCCATTTGCCACCAAAATTACGCGCACCTGTTCGAGCGGCAATCCCAGCAGCTTGGCAATTTGTTTACGGTCATCGTAAACGCCTTGACTTTGCGAATAAATCACTACGCCATCGCCATCGGGCAGGGCAACGGCAGCTTCGACTTCCATAAAGGCATGTTCAATCCGCTGTGTTTCGTAAATCCCTTTCGAGACAAAGGCGGTTTTGCTTTTGGCGGATTCCATATCACCGCGTTTGAAAACGGGATGTGCAAGGATATTGGTCTCGCCATGCACTTTCGGCGATTCGGGCTTGAGCGCCTCGTACACATCCGAGACGACTTCCAGCGGTTCGTACTCGACCCTAATCTTGCTCGTTGCAGCCCGCGCTTCCGCCTCGGTACCTGCCACGACAACCGCCAAAACGTCACCCAAATAATGTGTCACCTCCCCAGCAGCGATCATCAGGGGCCAATCTTGCGTAATTAAGCCGATTACACGCTCACCGGGCACATCGTCAGCAGTCAAGATGCGTAAAACACCGGGCATCTGTGCGGCTTCGCTGGTGTTGATGCTCAAAACGCGCGCACGCGGATATTCGCTAAATTTCAGCGCCCCATGTACCATGCCATCGAAACGCAGATCGTCGGTGTACTGGTGGTCACCCAAAACCAGTTTTTGGGCTTCATATTTCGGGTGGCGGTCACCCAGCTTTCCGGGGCTTGTCGGCGCGGGGATTTCCTTCTCATCTCGAATCGCTTCGGCAGCA
This sequence comes from Anaerolineales bacterium, assembly GCA_024763295.1. Classification (GTDB taxonomy): domain Bacteria; phylum Chloroflexota; class Anaerolineae; order Anaerolineales; family Villigracilaceae; genus Desulfolinea. The sequence continues at coordinate 7,217 of JANTFU010000019.1, read as the reverse complement.
TATTCGATTGCATCCACGACTTTGGCGTATCCCGTACAACGACAAATATGTGGCGTAAGGGCTTGCTTAATCTCATCGGCAGTTGGCGCGGGGTTGACATTGATCAGCGCATCCGCACGCATGACGATACCGGGCGTACAAAAACCACACTGCACGCCGCCCTTCTCGGCAAAGGCGTTCGCAAACACATCGCGGCGATAATCGCCCAAGCCTTCGGGCGTGATAATCGACGCGCCCTCGACTTTGCTCATTTTGGTCACGCAGGAAAGTTTGGCTTTCCCGTCGATTTCAACCGTACACGCGCCACAAGACGCCTGACCCGAGCAGCCGTCTTTGATCGACGTAATATTTTCGTGTTCGCGCAGGTAAGTCAAAAGCGACATGCTCATGTCGCCGTTAAACTCTTTTTCCTGCCCATTTAGCATAAATTTCATTAGAAAGCCTCTTTCAGGGGAAGTAGCGGAAAGGTCTGACCTATTAATATCATACCCAAAGTAGATTTACAAGGATGTCGAAAAGCGTCAAAAATATTAGTTGTCCATTGTGCTCGCTTCCACAAGCGCGATATCAAAAGAAACGCCTTCTGCAAAAAAAAACTCCAATTATGAGAAAAACTATCTGAATATGCAAATTTTCACAAACGCTTGCCTTTTATTTTAGTATATGCTAAAAATAAAAAGTCAGACGACTGTCCAATTAATGTAGACACAGGTTTCCCATGCTGATTACCCGCTCCAAGTCCATCGCAGAGCAAGTCAACGAAATCCTTCGACAAAGGATTGATGACGTAACGTACCAGCCCGGAGAGCGCCTACCGTCTGAAAGCGAACTGGCAGAAGAGTTTGGGGTTAGCCGCGCTACCGTTCGTACTGTTTTAGCAAAACTATCTGTTGAGGGGCTTATTCTGCGCCGTCAGGGCGACGGCACCTACGTCAATGAACGTATCCGCGAAGTCAACACCCACTTGGGCGGCTTATGGGATTTCACTCGGCTGATTGAAGCCAGCGGATTTTCCGCATCCATTCAATCCTTATCCGTAAAGCAAACCGAAGCATCGGAAGAAGATGCCCATGCTCTGGCAGTAGAGGCGGGCGAAAAACTTTTGTCGTTAGAACGTCTCTTCTTTGCGGATGAAACACCGGTCATCCTTGCCCGCAACTTGATACCGCTACAGTTTATTTCTGCCGCGCCCGAAAGTATTGACGGCAACCTGCACATCCGCGACATCCTGCGCGAATACTGCGAGCAAGAAATCGCCTTCGCCGTCACCGAAATTCGCTCGGCAAATTGCCACGATACCAGCGACTATATCCATCTTGGCACACAAGAACACGTCCTGAATTTGCGAATGGCATTCTACAGTAAAGAAAATCACCCCTTGGCTTTAGGCAATAGCTACTTCAACGATAGCAAACTCCGCCTGCGTCTCGTGCAGGCATGGAACTAAATAGCACCAAAGAACACCATCGAAAAGACAACCAAAAACGTGGAGGAGGACCCACCTTAATGCGATCTCGAATGAATGCTTTATTTGACGCTATGCTGCCTGTCTTCGCGACGCTGGCTGCGCTGGGCGTGGGCATGATCATGCTGCTCATCTTGCGCGTCAGCCCGCTCGAAGCATACGGTGCGCTGTGGGAAGGCGCCTTTGGTAGCACAAATGCCATCGCCGAGACATTGGTCAAAGCGACCCCGCTCTTGCTAGTCGGGCTAGGAATTTGTATCGCTTTCCGCGCGAATGTCATCAATATCGGTGGTGAGGGGCAAATGATCATTGGCGGTATTTTAGCCACGCAGGTGGGACTCACATTTACCGATGCCCCCGGTTGGCTCATCATTATCTTGGCAATGTTTGCCGGTTTTCTTGGCGGCGCAATCTGGGGCGGTATCCCCGGAGCCTTGAAAGCCTACTTCAACGTAAATGAAATTCTGAGTACGGTGATGATGAACGCCATTGCCGTACAGCTAATGAATTTTCTGTTGCGCGGACCGATGATTGACCCAGCCCAACTGGAAAAAGCCTCTAAAATCCCACAAACTGCTCGTCTGGCAGAAGCCTTCCGGCTACCACGTTTGGTGCCAACCCGCCTACATCTGGGTTTCCTAATCGCATTGGTTCTGGCTATCTTGGTCTATATTTTGCTCTGGCGTACCACGCTCGGCTACCGCATCCGCGCTGTTGGGCAAAACCCGGACGCTTCGCGCTATGGCGGCATCCGTGTGCGACGCCGTATCGTTTTGGCGCTCTTCTTGAGCGGCGCCTTCGCTGGTTTAGCCGGCGCTATTCAAGTCTACGGCGTAAATTACCGCATGATTACCGATGGCTCGGCTTCCGGCTTTACGGGTGCTGCAGGCTTTAATGGCATCGTGGCGGCGCTCTTTGGTCAACTACATCCCATCGGCACTATTCCGGCATCAATCTTCTTTGGCGCGCTGTTGGTTGGGGCAAATAAGATGCAGCGCGTTGTGCAAATTCCTTCGGCGTTGATTACAGCTCTAAACGGTTTGGTAGTTGTCTTCGTCGTCAGCAGCGAGATTTGGCGCAAAAAACGTCAGCGGCAGCGTTTGGCATTGGCTCGTCAAGCGGAAAGCGAAGATGACGATGTTTCGCCGTCCGCGCCTGAGTTATATCCCCCTGCTGAGGAGGCAAGTGAATCATGAGTGAAATCTTTTCAGCAAGCGTTATTATCAGCATTTTGACGTCCGGCATTCGTCTGGCAACGCCCTATCTATATGCTGCCATCGGCGAGACTTTTAGTCAGCGCAGCGGTGTGCTTAATCTCGGTGTCGAAGGTCAAATGCTGCTCGGTGCGTTCGTCTCTTTCTATGTTGTTTTCAAAACTGAAAATCTCTGGCTGGGATTGCTCTCCGCCATAATCGTCGGCGCCTTGATGGGATTGGCTATGGCTTTTGTCACCGTTAATTTGCAGGCGGAACAGGGCATCAGTGGGATTGGCTTCTATCTCTTTGGTCTCGGGATGAGCGATTTGCTATTCAAAATGCTGCTCGGCACAGTTGAAACTGTCAAAGGTTTCTCTGTCGTTCCCATCCCCATTTTGAGCAAAATCCCTGTAATCGGTGAGATTTTCTTTAATCAAAATGTGTTGGTTTATGTTGCTTTTCTGCTGGTACCCATCGCATGGTTCGTCCTAAATAAGACGACGCTTGGACTCAATATCCGTTCAGTGGGCGAAAACCCGGAAGCAGCCGATTCGGTGGGCGTTAGCGTGGTAAAGATTCGCTACTTTACAATTATCTTAGGCGGTATCCTCTCCGGGGTCGCGGGCGCTTCGATGTCCATCGCGTTATTAAACGTCTTTCAGCAGAATATGACCAGCGGATTGGGTTTCATCGCCGTTGCTCTGGTCTACTTTGGAGCATGGAGAGCGTGGGGCGTTTTAGCCGGGGCGTTGCTCTTTAGCATGGTACAAGCCATCCAGTTGCGCATCCAGATCATTGATAGTATTTCACTCTCACCCGACATTGCTGTAATGATGCCCTACATTTTGACCATTATTGTGTTGGTCGCCAGTGTCTCGCGCGTGCGCGCACCATCTGCGCTCACCAAGCCTTTTGATCGCGGAGAATAATTTAGAGAAAGCCAGCCTTTCGTAGGCTGGTTCAAAACGGAGACGGTTTTCTCAACTTTTATGTGCCGTCTACCCCAAAACCAATCTTTTTAGGAGAAGAAAATGAAGAAAAATTTGCTCGTTATACTCGTACTCGCCTTCGCTCTACTGTTGAGCGCATGTGGCAGCGCTGCGGCTCCTGCTGAGGAAGCTGCTCCTGCTGAAGAAATGCCAGCTGAAGAGATTCCCGCAGAACCTTTCAAGGTTGCGATCATTATGCCTAGCTCCATCACCGATCTGGCTTTCAGCCAGAGCATGTATGATGCTCTCGTTGCTGTTCAAGAAGAAATGGGCGGCGAAAGTGCCATGGAAATCGTTTATTCTGAAGGAATGTTTGTCGTTGATGATGCTGCAGCCGCGATCCGCGACTACGCTTCTGAAGGCTATGACCTAATCATCGCTCACGGTTCCCAATATGGTTCATCCTTGCAAGAAATCGCTCCTGACTTCCCCACCACTTCATTCGCTTGGGGCACCACGCTCAACACCTTTAAAGACGAAGGCATCAATAATGTATTCGCATACGAAGCCAATTCCCAAGAGGGTGGCTATGTAAACGGTGTAATGGCTGCCAGCCTCTCGAAAAGCGGTGTAATTGGCGTTGTGGGTCCCATCCAAGCCGGTGACGCAGACCTGTATGTAAAGGGCTTTGTAGCTGGCGCTAAATCCGTCAATCCCGACGTTGAAGTCAATGTCAACTGGATCGGCTCTTTCTCTGATGTCGCTTTGGCTGCTGAAGCCGCGAATACCCATATTGGTGCAGGTGCAGACGTGCTAACCGGTACCGCTCAGATGGTTCCCGGTGCAATTGGCGTAGCAGAAGAGAACGGCGCACTCTGGTTCGGCACGCAAGCCAGCCAGACCTCCCTTGCAGAAGACATCGTAGTCGCCAACCAAGTCTACGACTGGACTGTTGTACTCGATGAAATGCTTGCCAATATCAAAAACGGCGTCTATGGCGGCGAAGCCTACACCATCACCCTTGCCAATGGCGGCTTGGTCATGGATTACAACAGCGCTTTCGATTTGCCCGCAGACGTGAAAGCTGCTGCCGATGCCGCAGTGGAAGGCATCATCGACGGCTCCATTGAGATCCCTGTAGAATAAATTTCACCAATAGACCTGTCAGGTTGTATAAAGACCTGACAGGTCTTCTTTCCGAAAGGCATGAGCGCTCGTGCCTTTCGGAAAGAAATAATCTCTCAAAAGAAAACCCGATAAGAGGACAATCCATGAGCGATAACAAACTCCCTTCAGGTCATACCCGAATCGACTCCCTTGAAATGCGCGGCATCACCAAACGCTTTCCGGGCGTGCTCGCTAACAACAAAGTAGATTTCGAAGTCCATGCCGGTGAAGTCCACGCCCTGCTCGGCGAAAATGGCGCCGGTAAAAGCACCCTGATGAAAATTCTCTACGGTTTGTACGGGCAAGACGAAGGCGATATTATCTTGAACGGGAAAAAGATTAAAATCGACTCTCCCACCGATGCGATCAATCATGGCATCGGTATGATCCATCAGCACTTCATGTTGGTGGAAACATTGACTGTCGCCGAAAACGTCGCGCTGGGGATGCCCTCCTCCCGAGGCTTTCTAACAGATCTCGACCGCGTATCCGAACGGATCCTTGAATTGGGCAAAATCTATGGGCTGGAGATCGACCCCAGCGCTTATATCTGGCAACTCTCCGTTGGACAGCAGCAGCGCGTGGAAATTATCAAAGCCCTTTATCGGGGCGCTGCACTCCTCATTCTCGACGAGCCGACCGCCGTCCTGACCCCGCAAGAAGTTAAAGAATTCTTCGTCATCATGCGCCAAATGGTTGCAGATGGGCACGCGCTCATCTTTATCTCGCACAAATTGCACGAAATTATGGATATTTGCGACCGCGTTACCGTTTTGCGCGATGGCGAACTGGTCGGCACTAAAATTATTAAAGAAATTACCAAATCAGAGCTGGCAAACTGGATGGTTGGGCGCGAAGTCAGCATGACGCGCGAATTAGTGGATGTTGAGTTAGGTCCTGCACGCCTTGAAGTCAAAGGACTCTGCGCAGACAGCAATCGCGGCACCCCCGCCGTGCGCGATTTCACACTCAACGTGCATTCCGGCGAAATTTTGGGCGTTGCAGGTATCTCCGGTAACGGGCAGAAAGAACTCGCCGAGGCAATCACCGGTTTGCGCGAGGTTACGGGGGGCAGTGTCCTGCTGGAGGGAGAAGATATTACCCACTGCCGACCCGGTGAAGTTACCGAGCGAATGCTGTCCTACATCCCCGAAGAACGCATGCGTGACGGCATGATTAAAGACTTTAGTATTGCCGAAAATATGATCCTGCGTGAACATCACAAAAGCCCCTTCGCAGAAAAAGGCTTTTTGATGCTGAAAACAATCGCCAAACACAGCGACCAACTAATCGACAGATTCCGCGTAAAAACGCCTTCGCGCGATACCAAAGCGGGCACGCTTTCGGGGGGCAATATCCAAAAAGTGGTTTTAGCGCGTGAAATTTCGCGCCAACCGCGCGTGCTGATTGCCGCCCAGCCCACTCGTGGCTTGGATGTGGGTGCAACAGAATATGTCCACGCGCAGTTGCTAGAGCAGCGCGCAAACGGCACCGCGATTATGATGATTTCGGAAGACCTAGACGAAGTGATGGCGCTCTCAGACCGCATCGCCGTGATTTGTGAAGGCGAACTGATCGGCATTGTGCCGCGCGACGAAGCTACGCCGGAAAAACTGGGCTTAATGATGGCAGGCGTAAATCCCGAGGAAGAAGCCGCCTCCGCAGCTAGATAACGCTCAAAAATATTTTTAACGAAACATAGCTTTTCGAGTACACTTGTTGCTCGAAAAGCTATTTTTTTACACAAAATATCAAAAGATTTTGAACAATTTCTAAACAACTTTTTTCTAGACTCTTTTTACAACAAGAGAGAAGGAAACCTGATGAACAAAACGATTAAATACTCTGTGGTCGCCCCGATTTATAACGAGATTGAGATTGTGGATGAATTTTGCAAGCGCGTCACGGAAGTGATGGATTCTACCGGCGAAAGCTGGGAACTCATCCTTGTGGACGATGGGTCTCGTGATGGATCAACCGAGCGCATCCTTGAACTTGAGTCCGCTAATCCGCACATCCGAGCGGTGATTTTCGCCCGCAATTTTGGGCATCAGATCGCGGTAACGGCTGGGCTGGACTATACGCGCGGCGAGGCTGTTACCATCATCGATGCTGATTTGCAAGACCCGCCCGAAGTGATTCTTGAGTTAATCAAAAAATGGCAAGAGGGGTACGAAGTCGTCTATGCGGTACGAACGGAACGCGAAGGGGAAAGCTGGTTCAAACTCTGGACAGCCTCGCTTTTCTATCGCATCATCTACCGCATTACCGATGTAAAAATCCCGCTGGACACAGGCGATTTTCGTTTGCTCGATCGCAAAGTTGTAGATGTGATGAATTCCATGCGTGAACGCCATCGCTTCTTGCGCGGCATGTCTGCTTGGGTTGGCTATAAACAGATCGGCGTGGAATATAAGCGTGCCGCCCGTGTTGCCGGCGAGACCAAATATCCTTTCAAGA
>JANTFU010000018.1 GCA_024763295.1 Anaerolineales bacterium | reverse complement strand
AGCCGGCGTTAAGCGGCACGCCCATCCATGCGTAGGTTTTTTGGAGGGCAGGTACCAGATTTAGGCGGCGGGCTTCCTGTTCGTAATCCTGCGTGAGCAATGAGCGGCTATTGCGTGCCACCCACTGTGCTAATCCCTGATTGAAGGGCAACGGCAGGTTTTCTTTTTCTTCGAGACGCTGGCGATCTTCATTACAAAAGGCGTAGTAAAAATAGTTGCTGGTAGGGTTATGCAAGGTGATGTGAAAATCAGTTGCCGGAATAATCTGTGTCGTTTGCGCGAAAATCAGCTCAAGCACATCGTTGAAGCTCAAGGTGATGCTGACACCTTGTGAGATGAGCGCGAGCGCATTCATCTCCTCGACTTGCTGCTCCATGCTGACGACGACTTGTGCGCGTTCGACCGCGATCCCGGCTTGGTTGCTGAGATTTTCCAGATAGCCCAGTTCCTTACTTGTGTACGGGTCCCCGGAGCGGCGCGGACCGATTGCTATCCAGCCCATCAATTTATCGAGACTCTTGAGCGGCGTAAACAGGGTTGAATTTAGCAATTTCAGTCTTGCAATTTCGCCTTCAAGTTCTTTGGGTAAATTGTTAATGTCGATATAAAAAGGAAAGTCTCTTTCGGCAATATATTTTGTGAGCAGATTTTTATCTGTGAAGCGGATATCGCTACTCGGCTTTCCGCGTTCGTTTTTCATTGCGATATATTGGTTTGATGCTGGGTCAAGAATATAGATGTGCATCGTAGAAGGAATCATCGTGGCGTTAATCGCATTACTGAGAATGGTGCTAATCTCGGAAAGGGTGCGGGCATTGGTCATTTCTTGTCCAAATTTTTGTAATTGCTCTTCGTATTGTTCGTCACCCTTGAAAGCAAGAGTCTGAATATAAGCAAGTAGACGGCTATGGATGGGTTGTATTGTAATGAGTGCCAGCAGTGAAACCAAAATAGCAAGCAATACAGGATTGTTTGCAGGCACCACCTCACCCATGATTACACTGGTACCCCAAACGACAATGCCGAACCCCAATGTTGCTAAAATCGCCAGTAAAGCAATCAGCATCGCGCGTGTGATGATGTAGTCCATCTGCAATAGGCGGTAACGGATAATGGCGTAGCCTGTAATGACGGGGAAGAAGGCGGAAAATGCCAATAGATAGGGCGAGAAGTTCATCGATAAGAAGAATGAGACGAACAGCCAGATGCCGACCGGCACAAAAGAAATGCCAATTCCGAATGCAGCGATTTGCACCTGCTTTTTGGCAACAGAAGATTCTTCATTGATACTGCGATAGATCAATATGCCGGTAAAGACGATGCCTGCCAAGCCCGTATAGCCGTAAATATATTGCCATTTCTGAATATAGTTGCCGGGTTGTTGATAGTTGTAGATGTCGGGCAGGGCAATCGCGAAAAGGAGCAACGCAATGATGTAAGGAAGGCGGTGATAGATCGGATTCTTTTTCGCGAACGTAAATTCGTTTGGAAAACTGATGCCGAGATCAAGTAGGGAGCCGCCTGCGATGGCAACTGCCAATGTCCACAAAATGGTTAGACGATGCGTTGTGTAAACATCAAAAATTCCCGCCGCACTAATGGCTAACGAGGTGGAGAATATGATGAAAGACCGCCCCGCGCTTTCGCCGAGACGGATACGCGCCATCCAGATACTGATAAAAATGTAGAGCAAGCCGATAAGATAGGGGAAGATGAAGTATTTGACTCGGTCGCTGCCCGGGAATTCAAAGAGCTTTACATCTTTTTGGACAATTTCGTCAGCAAGATTGCGGTAAGTAATCGTGATTGTGTCGCCGACTTTATGGTTTGAGAGTATCGTTTCAAGCTCGCGTACGTTGGTCACCGCCTGTCCATCGACTTCGAGCAAATATTCGTGCAGGGTGACCGGACTTAGGAAAAGTTCCCAGGGTTGGTTGTCAGTTCGTGTCGGACCGACACCATTAAATCCCATTGTTTGCTCGACAAAAGCACCCATAAAGGGTGTTGACCACCAGCGAATTGCCAATATTGGGGCTACAATAAGCGCAATAACGGCCATTGCCTGATAGATGATGACTATGATTTCGAGCGATCTATCAATGGAAAGCTTTTTCGTAATCGTTTCTTGAATATTCATATAGAGAGCCTTCGGGGTTGCGGAATCTTCTCCAAAGATTTTACACCAGTTTACGCGCGGTCAAGATGGTTATTTCATAACAAAATCGGTCTCATAGAGACCGATTTTTCCAAATTGTTCAGTGAATGAAATTCCTTTTACTAAATGTCAAGGTTGCGGACATCGCGCGCATGAGTTTGGATGAAGCGTCTGCGTGGGGGAACGGCAGCGCCCATCAGCATGTCGAAAGTGCGGTCAGCTTCGGTGGCATCTTCAATCGTGACCAGTAGCAGGGTGCGGTGTTCCGGGTCCATCGTGGTTTCCCATAGTTGGGTGGGGTTCATTTCACCCAGACCCTTGTAGCGTTGTAAACCAATTTTTTCGCCTTGAGGGATACTGCGCATGAACTCTTCTTTTTCTTCTTCCGTATAAACATAATGTGATTTGCGTTTATACGTAATCAGGTAGAGGGGCGGTTGGGCAACGTATAAATGCCCTTCGTCGATCAATGGTTGCATATAGCGGAAGAAAAACGTTAGCAAGAGCGTGCGGATGTGACTGCCATCTACATCGGCATCGGTCATGATAATCACACGTCCGTAGCGCAGACCTTCGATGTCAAAGCCATCCCCAATACCAGTGCCCAGCGCAGAGATGAGCGCCTTAACTTCTTTGTTCCCTAAAATTTTATCGAGACGAGCGCGTTCGGTATTCAAAATTTTACCGCGTAAGGGCAAAATTGCTTGGAAGTGACGGTCGCGCCCCTGTTTGGCAGAACCACCGGCTGAATCGCCCTCGACGATATAGAGTTCGGTCTTTGACGAGTCGCGTTCCGAGCAGTCTGCCAATTTGCCGGGCAGGGTGAGGCTTTCCAGCGCCGATTTGCGGATGACAAGATCGCGTGCTTTGCGGGCTGCACTGCGAGCGCGTGCCGATGTGAGACATTTTTGCACGATTGCTTTCGCCGCCGAGGGGTTTTCATCCAAAAAGGTGCTAAAGGCTTCGCCGATAATCTGTTGAGCGTAGGTTTGCACTTCCGGATTCATCAGCTTGACTTTGGTCTGGCTTTCAAACTGCGGATCGGGATGTTTGATAGAGATGATTGCTGTTAGACCTTCGCGCGTATCATCGCCGGAAAAATTCGCATCGTTGCTTTTGAGCAGGTTATTCTTGCGCGCATAGTCGTTGATTACGCGCGTCAGCGCCGAACGTAGACCGGTCAGGTGCGTACCGCCGTCGATGGTGTTGATTGTGTTCGCAAAGGCGTAAACCGATTCAGTGAAGGCGTCGGTGTATTGAATGGCGGCTTCAATGCTGATGTTTTCGATTTCTTTTTCCACATAAACCACGCGATGAAGTTCGGCGCGGTTGCGGTTCATATAACGCACAAAGGACGTGATGCCGCCTTCAAAATAGAAGGTCAGTTCTTTGTCATGGCGCTCGTCTGTTAGGCTGATTTTGACACCGCGCGTAACGAAAGCCATTTCGCGGAAACGATGGATAAGAGTTTCAAAGCGATAGGAAAAATCGCCGACAAAAATCGTCGGATCGAACCTGAACCGCACTGTGGTGCCGGTATCATCGGCTTTTGTCTTGCCGACAACCGCGACATCTGCTTTCGGATAGCCACGCTCATAGCGCTGTTTGTGGATTTTGCCATCACGGCGTACTTCGACTTCGCACCATTCGGAGAGCGCGTTAACGGCACTCACCCCAACGCCGTGCAAACCGCCAGAGACCTTATACCCACCGCCCCCAAATTTGCCTCCGGCGTGTAGCTTCGTCAGCACAACTTCCAGAGCGGATTTCCCCATCTGGGGATGGATGTCAACCGGAATCCCGCGTCCGTTATCCTTGACGCTGACGCTTTTGTCTTCATGGATGATGACGGTGATCTCGTCGCAGGAGCCAGCCAGCGCCTCGTCAATGGCATTATCCACGACCTCGTAAACGAGATGGTGAAGCGCCTTAATATCGGTGCCGCCAACATACATGCCCGGGCGGCGGCGTACTGCTTCCAAGCCCTCAAGGACTTGGATATTTTCTGCCTGATAAGATGAATTTTCCTTTGCCACAAAACCTCCAAAAGGCATTATGCCTGTACTGAATCGTTCTTGGGTTCTAATTTTTCAAATAATGTTTCAAGCCAGATATACATATCGCTATAATAAATGAAGCTGGCAGCGAGTAGGGCGGTGGTGATAAAAGCATGACCTAAAATTCCGACGAGCATCATCCATGATCCGGGTTCAGGTACGAGCCACAGGGTGTTAAATCCCTGACTAAGCAAGATGACGCCCAAAACAAAAAAGCTGCTGGTTGGCAGGGAATACCGTGAAAGATGAAAACTGCTGATGATTGAGCGGATAAGATTTTCGTTCCGCGCGAAAATACCGTGTGCCGAGAAGAAAATAGGCACGATTAACCACATGGCAAAAAGCAGCAAAAAGATGATTGCAAACTCAGTGATATTCGGGCTGATTTGCGCAAAAAGCGAAAAAACGATCAACAGTGGCGTGCCAACAACCATGAAGATGACCGTCCATAAAATTGAGAGTAAGAAAGATTGGATGATCGATCTCGCAGCCCAGCGTAAATCATGTGCTTCATTGCCTAGACTTACTTTTGCAACCCATGTGAAATACAAGCTGCCGAGTACCCATCCTAAAACAGTCAGAGCAAAGATCCAAAAAATCAACACAAAAGCATTTTCAAGATAGTTGATTGTAGGACTGCCCAGCGGGGTAGCGTGAGTTGGGGCTTGCGTCATGAGGCTGCTTACGCCAATCGGCAAAGTGCGCAATAAACTGAAGAGATTAATATCCAAATCCATCAAAGTTTTGAGCGATGCCTGAATTTGTGCAAGCTCTGCGGCTGGCGCAAGGTCTTGCTGCCCAAGTTGTTTTAGTTGTTCGCTCATGATGCCCAAAAGTCGGTTGACGCTCAAGCGTGGACCAAACCACAAAAACAGGTCTAACAAGACCGGCATCAGCAAAATGCTTAAGTGATTTGCTGTCAAGTCAAAACCGGCTTTGAGCGATGAAATAACCCCGGGAGGCGGAGCGAGATTTTCTTCTTTTACAATTGTCATAACCCATAAATTTTACCATACAGGCTCGCTCTTGGCATCTCTCTAACGGCAGGTTACAATCAACGCCAGAGTACCTATGAAAACCAACCGCTACCTCCCTGATATTGACCGCATCAGCGTGCTCACTGCAACGGTTTTACTGACCTTTGCGCTGACACGCGTCTTGGAACGCAGTGCTTATCTAATCAGCTTTCAGCTTTTTGGATTCTTAATCCGTTTCGATATTGATTTACGCGTTTTGATTATTGTCTTGGCGGCGGGATTAACTGCCACCGGCATGGATTGGCTGCTCAAAAGCCACCCGTTGATTAGCAAAAAGGAACGCACGCTGGAACACTGGTTGGTACCGATGTTAATGGCTTTGGTGCTCGGCTTGCCGCTTTATTTGCTCCGAACAAACCCGTTATGGTGGCTGGGCTTTGGGCTTGGCGCAGTTTTGCTGGTCTTGGTCTTTTGGGCGGAATACGTTGTCGTCAGCCCCGGCGATCTCAACTATCCCACCGCAATGGTTTTGCTCATCGTGCTTTCTTTTGCGCTTTATCTGATTTTGACGGCAGTGTTGCGCTATAGTGGCGCGCGCCTCTTTTTTGTTTTGCCGATTATCTTTCTGGCTACATTTTTAGTCAGTGTTCGCACGTTAAATTTGCGACGCGGCGGACGTTGGGAGATCGCCTGGGCGTTGGGCATCGCGCTGGTTGGCGTTCAACTGGCAGCAGGCTTGCATTATTTGCCGCTTTCCCCGGTTTATTACAGTTTGATTTTGCTCGCGGTTTTGTATGGATTAACGATGTTGGTCAACAGCATTTTGGATGGCATCCCTGTGCGACAGGCAGTGCTTGAGCCGGGTATCATGTTGATTTTGTTGTTAGCGCTTGGATTCTGGTTGCGTTAGCGGAATTTACTTGGGGGTTGTTGATTTTTTTTGTTAACGGGAACAAGCTAAAATCACGCGCGAAGCGGTTTTTTCGTCCCAAGTGAGCAACGCTTTTGCATAAACAGTGTTTCCATAGACACACTATCTTCGGAGGTAAAGATGCAAATTCTTCAAGGGATTGCGGCGTTACTATTGTCGTACCTGATTGGTTCTATCCCCTTTGGTTTATTGATTGTTAAAATGCGCACGGGGAAAGACGTGCGTGAAATTGAGAGCGGACGTACCGGTGGCACTAATGTCATGCGGGCAGCCGGTTTTTGGTCGGGATTTTCAACGGCTCTGTTGGATATTTTGAAAGCTGCCAGTACGGTTTGGTTGGTACGTTGGTTTGGGCTTGGTGTTTGGATCGAAGTGCTTGCGCCCGTAGCTGCGATTTTAGGACATAATTATTCGATCTTTTTGGCGGAACGCAAAGATGGAAAGTTGCGCTTACGCGGTGGAGCAGGCGGGGCTGCGAGTGTGGGGGGCGCCTTTGGTTTGTGGATGCCTTCGATATTAATTATCTTCCCGCTGGGATTTTTTATCTTTTTTGCGGTCGGATATGCTTCCGTAACGACGATGAGCGTAGCGCTGCTGGCGATGTTGATTTTTATTGTGCGTAGTATCTTTTTTGGTTCGCCGTGGCAATATATTTTATATGGTGTCTTGGCAGAGATTTTGCTGGTTTGGGCGCTGCGCCCGAATATTAAGCGTTTGATGGCGGGGGAGGAACGTTTGCACGGTTGGCGTGCTAAAAATCAGAAATGGGGTCAGGGACATGCAATTCAGGATTAAGTTCTTCGGATAAGACAATTTTTCAACGGTCAGCCTGAAACCTGCTACGGATTACACTGATTTTCGCGGACTTCAAAGAACTTTTTCTGTGAAATCTGTGGCGAAAAACAACCTGCTGGGCTGATTTGCAACGCAGGTTAAGTAGACTTCTTCAAAAACCTGTCTTTGCCTTGCTCCCCGCGCCGTCCTCGGCGCGGGCTTCTCGTAAAAATCGCCGCTAAGGACGGCGGCAAAAGCACTTGCATAATAAAAACGCTCGCATCAGCGAGCGTTTTTGGTCTTCAGGCAACTTCTTCGGCTTCCTTTTTTAGCAAGTTATAAGCGTATTTTAGATTTTGCTCGTGTAGGGTTTGCGCTAACCCGCCGAGAAGGATGCGACTCTTGCCGCAGGTTTCCACATCTTGTTTGGCGAGGTAGTCCATGGGCGCTTTGCGGCGTAGGGCGGTCTTGGCGGCTTTCATAATTGTATTCAGATACTCAAGGTTATTGTTGATCGAAGGTTCCACTTCGCCGCGTAAAATAATCTCGCCATGTCCTTGAACAATATTTTCGAGGGTTAACTCGCGTAGTCCGTTATAAAATCCACGCATGGCTTCAATATTACCGTCAGCCAAATAAGGAATTGGCATAAAGGCATCGCCGGCGAAAAGCACGCGATCTTCAACTACCAAGATAGCGATACCGTCTGTGCTGTGACCGGGGGCGGGCATAATTTGGAGGTGTTTTTTACCAATACGTAAATCCATTTTCCCGTTGTTGAGCGTGATGTCGGGCAGTACAATATCAATTTGTCGCAGGGCAGCATTTTGTCTTTTAGCGTCTTCCAACGACGGGATGCCGCGTTCAATCAACAAGTCGCGGCAGCGTTGGTGCGCAATAATGATTGCATCCGGAAAAAAATAATTTCCCCAAGTATGATCGGCATGATAATGCGTATTAATAATATAGCGAATACTGGTTTGCAGTTGGCGTTCTACAAAATCTCTAATCTCCAAAGTTTCTTCAGGTAATGCCAGCGTATCAATCAGCACCGACCATTTGGGTCCTACCACAACCCCCGCAGTGACCTGTGCATAAACATCGCTTTGAAACCAATAAACATTATCTGAAACGCGTTCACGGTGCATTGAATAACCTCACAATTTTTTCCCTATTGATAGCATAAACGAGACGTAAAAGTCAAGAAGACTTATGAAATCTTTATATTTTCCATGGCAGCCCAGCAAACATCTCTTGATGCTCATCCCCCCGTTGGCTGACTTGCTTAGCTTTTCCTCGCATGATAAACTTTTACCGAAATGACTCCCTCTATTTTAGTAGTTACCCCTCAACAGAGTTTTGGACAACAAATTCGCCAAGTACTCGAAGAAAAATGTTCCTGCCATATCGTGATGGCGGAAGATGTTTTTGGTGCCTTAAACGCCTTTGAGAAAGAAAACTTTACCCACGCAGTTTTGGATACAGAACTGCGGAACGGTACCGTTCTGGAACTTGGGCTTGCGTTGCGCCGCATTGATCCCGGACTCCTGTTGACATTAATCTCCGCAGCCCCAAGCCCCCCGCCTTACGAAGCCCTCGAACCTTGGACTCTGCTCCGTAAGCCCTTTAATATTCCCGACTTGTTGCGCGTTATTAACGTCGAAGTCAAAATCACAACGGACTTGCCTGCTGTTGAAAGTGAAGCGCCGTTAGAGAGTGTTGCCTGGCTTAAAGATGTAAGCAAAGCCGCCCAACACTTGACGCGCCTCACACTCGGATCTTCCGCGCAAGCAGCATTGATTATTCGTGAGCGAGCTTTATGGGCATATTCAGGGCAACTCTCGCAACCGGCGGCAGCGGAATTGGTTAGAATCGTTTCACATGACAAAAAAAGCGGTGACCTGCTCAAATTTATTCGGCTTGATACCACACAAGCTGAACACATGCTCTACGCCACAGAACTGGGCGAAGGCATGAATTTGGCAATGGTCTTCGATGCCGAAACACCCTTTAGTACCATCCGCTCGCAGGCAACGAATTTAGCTGATGCGCTCTCGATTGCGCCGGTCACACAACCCATGTCTGCGATTGATGCGTCACATGATGCGCCATCCCCAGCGGAAGCGTTGCCGGATACAGAAGTAGACAGTTTCAAAAAAGAGCACGATGAATTGCAAGCATTATTTGACTTTGGCGATGCCACGGATGAGAACTTACCGCCCATTACGCAGATATTAGAAAATATCCCCGCGCCGAACCCTGCCCAGGCATCGAAAGACGTCAAAACCAATCCGCCGACTTCGACGCCGAGTGCAGAGCGTTCTTCGTGGCAGGATGAACCGATGCCCAACCCCTTTGGGCGTCGCCGTTCTGATGGTGCACAGCGTTCCGCTTCATTTGCGGCGGAGTCTTCACCCGCCATGCACTTGGAAGATACGCAAGAGATGGATGTTGCTGTCGAAGAAACGCATCCACAAGCTGCACAGCCGCGCCCAGAAGAATTGGGGGCTACGCGTGTCTCTAAATCTGTGCCGCGCCCGCAAACGCCCCTGCCGATTGATGAGAGTGAATTGGCTGCTACCCGCGTATCAAAAGCGGCATCGCGCCCTGAGAATGTCGATCTGGCTGCCACGCGGGTTTCCACACCGGTATCTCGTCCAAAACCGGTGGACTTAGCTGCCACGCGCGTATCAGAGCCGAAGTCACGTCCGCTAACGCCATCGGCAACTGGGACCAGCGCCGAGCGCCCTCATTCTATTACGGAAGTCGCCGGTCGTGTTTTGGCGGAACCGGGCACTGCCGGGATGTATGATCTAACCTATGCTTGTCTGCTCTTGCCGCGTTTCGGGAAACATCATCTTACGGGTGATCTTGCTGAGCGTCTCTCTGAATGGATGCCGAATATTAGCGTGGCTTTTGGTTGGCGGCTGGAATATATTTCAGTGCGCCCCGATTATTTGCAGTGGGTCATCAATGTCCCGCCAACCGCTTCGCCGGGCTATCTAATGCGCATCATCCGCAAGCAGACGTCCGACCTCATCTTTGACGAATTTCCGCGTTTGAAGCGCGAAAACCCCTCCGGCGATTTTTGGGCACCCGGCTATCTGATTATGGGGGGCAGTCAGCCGCACCCGTCGCAGTTGGTGATGGATTATATTCAGCGCACCCGTGAACGGCAGGGAATGGTTTAGATCGCTTGCTAGTGATCAAAATTGACTGATAAAAGATTTGTGGCAAATCATCCCTGCGCCGTCCTCGGCTTTCTCTCACAAAACGCCGCCGAGGACGGCGGCTAGAGTCAAGAGGGTAGAGCAGATGAAATCAGGTAAAATTTACATCACCGATCGCTTTTTGTCGCCCGTTTTCCTGTTTTTTCGTTCCTAATCCCTAATTACCTGATTCCTAATTCCTAATTACCTAATCCCCTAACCCCTATGCCCCCAACCCTCTACTTAATTGACGGACACGCCCTCGCCTACCGCGCTTATTTTGCCCTTAGCGCCGCGGGCGGCGATCGTTGGCGTACGGCAAGCGGCGAGCCGACGGCTGGCGTTTACGGTTTTGCAAGCGTCATGCTGCGCCTGCTCGAAAACGACAAGCCCGATTATCTGGCGGTCGCTTTTGATGTCGGCAAAACCTTCCGTGATGAGATTTTCCCCGATTACAAAGGTACGCGCGAAAAGATGCCCGACGAGCTACGCACGCAAATTGAGCGCATCCGCGAGATGGTCGATATATTCCAGTTGCCGCGCCTTGAGATGGAAGGCTACGAAGCCGATGACGTGCTCGGCAGCATCGCAAAAAAAGCCGCCGAGCAGGGCTTGGGTGTCAAAATCATCACCGGCGACCGCGATCTGCTGCAACTCGTCACGGATCGCGTCATCGTCAACCTGCCCGGTCGTTCAATGAGCGATGCCCACGATTATTATCCCGCCGACGTGATCAAAAAGATGGGCGTGCGCCCCGATCAGGTCGTTGATTTAAAAGCATTGATGGGCGATAGCTCGGATAATATCCCCGGCGTGTATGGGATTGGACAGAAGACGGCAGAGAAGCTGCTCTCGCAGTACGAAACCCTCGATAACATCTATGCCCATTTGGACGAAATCCCGAAACGCTTCCAGACCAAACTTGTTACCGATAAAGAAAAAGCCTACCTGAGCCAAGATTTGGCACGCATCCGCGTAGACCTGCCGGTGGCGCTAGACCTTGAGCTTGCCCGCACCGACAAATTGAACGTCGCCGGTGTGAGCGAACTTTTCCGTGAACTTGAATTTCACTCCTTGACCAATCGCCTCGTGCGGTTAATGAGCGCAAAGTCTGAACCCGTGCAGACCGCTTCGGGGCAGCTATCCCTCTTTGGGACGGGGGAAACGCCCAAAATTTCCTCGCCGGGCAAGCCTGTTTCCAGCGTGTACCAAGTTATTTCCACGCGCGAAGCGTTGGATGATCTGGTTGAAAAACTGAACGCGGCAGAGATGATCGCCTTTGATACCGAGACGACCGATACTGATCCCATACGGGCAGATTTGGTGGGCATTTCGCTGGCGGTTGCGGAGGGAATGGGCTATTACATCCCCGTTGGGCATCGTCAGGGCGAACAACTGCCGCTGAACGATGTTTTGGAAGCGCTGCGACCGGCGTTGACGAACCCGAAAATCCGAAAAATTGCGCATAATATAAAATATGATGTGATTATGCTGGCGCGCTATGGTCTGCGGGTTGCGCCGCTTGATTTTGATACGATGATCGCCGAATGGCTGATTGACCCCGCCTCGCGCAGTTTGGGTTTGAAAAAGCTGGCGTTTGTGCGTTTGGGCGAGCAGATGACAGAGATTGAAGCCTTAATTGGCAAGGGTAAAAACCAGATCAGCATGGCAGATGTGGCGATTGCGGATGCCGCGCCTTATGCGGCGGCAGATGCCGAGATTTGCTTGCGGCTTTATCCGCAGCTGAAGGCTGATCTTGAGCGGGTGGGGGGCATAAAGCTGCTCGAAGAGATGGAGATGCCGCTGGTTGATGTGCTGGTGGATATGGAAATGGCAGGCGTTTTGCTGGATTTGCCTTTCTTTGAAAAAATGTCGGGCGAGTTGGATGTGCGCCTGAAAGAAATCGAAAAAGAAGTGACAACCTTGGTGGGGAAAGCCTTCAATTTGAACTCTACGCAGCAGCTTTCGGACGTGCTTTTTGGCAAGCTGGGCTTGAACCCGCCTGACCGCACGAAGAAGACGAAAAGCGGACATTATTCCACCTCGGCAGCCGTGCTGGAGAATATGCGCGGCGCGCATCCGGTGGTGGATTTGATTTTGGAGAACCGCGAACTCTCGAAGCTGAAATCGACCTATGTGGATGCGTTGCCCGCAGCCGTGAACGCGAAGACGGGGCGCGTGCATACTTCCTTTAACCAAACCGGCTCGGTGACGGGACGTTTGGCGTCGTCGAACCCGAATTTGCAGAATATCCCCATTCGCACGGAATTAGGGCGCAAGGTGAGGCACGGTTTTATCGCGGGCGAGGGAAATGTCTTGCTGGCGATCGACTATTCGCAAGTTGAGTTGCGCATCGTGGCGCACATGGCACAGGATGAAGCGATGTTGGCGGCGTTCCGCGCCGGGCAGGATATTCATGCGGCAACGGCAGCAGCCGTCCACAACGTGCGGCTTGAAGAGGTCACCAAGTCGATGCGGCGGGATGCGAAGGCGATCAATTTTGGCTTGGTCTACGGCATGTCCGCTTTTGGGCTGACGCGCTCCACCGAGTTGACGCTGGCAGAATCGGAAGATTTTGTGCAGGCGTACTTCGAAAAATTCCCCGGTGTGAAGCGGTATCTCGATAATATCCGCAAAGTGGCGGCGGAGCAGGGCTATGTAGAAACCCTTTTGGGGCGCAGGCGTTATTTCCCCGCCTTGAAGAACTCGACGAATAAAAATTTGCGCAATCGTGAAGAACGCGAAGCCATCAACGCGCCGATTCAAGGTACAGCCGCCGATATTATGAAGATCGCCATGTTAAAAGTGGCAGATGCGCTTAAAGATGCCGGTTTGCGCGGTAAAATGTTATTGCAAGTGCATGATGAAGTGATTTTGGAATGTCCGCAGAGCGAATTAGATGATACGATTAAGGTCGTCAAGACTGCGATGGAAACAGCTTATCCGCTTGATATTCCACTCTCCACCGAAGCCCGTGCCGGGAAGACGTGGGGTGAATTGTAAACAAACTCATTGAAGGTGAACGCATGGCAGGACGCGAAGATATTTTTCAAAAAGAGATGAATCGGGGGCATTCCGCCGCCTGGGATCAACTATGGGACAAGGCGGCAGTTGCCTATCGGGCAGCCCTAACCGAAATGCCGGATAATCCCAAAGCCCTGTCGAGTTTGGCGTTGGCGCTTTATCAGTTGCAGGAATTTGAAGAAGCCTTACAAACTTATCGTCGTTTGGCGCAAGTTGCACCAAACGATCCAATCCCGTTTGAAAAAATCGCGCATATTTCAGAGCGCTTGGGGAATATTACGGATGCGGTCAACGCCGCCATCAAAGCCGCCGATCTCTATTTAGCACAAAAAGATGTTGAAAAAGCCATCGAAAACTGGGCGCGTGTCACGCAATTGCAACCTGAAAATATTTTGGCGCATTCTCGTCTGGCGTTAGTGCACGAGCGCTTGCGCCAACCGCAACAAGCCGTCAATGAATATTTGGCGTTAGCCAGCCTGATGCAGCGTGCCGGTAAATTGGAAAAAGCCGGCGAGTTGATTGCGCGTGCGCTCAAGATTATGCCCCGTAATCAAGCCGCCGAACAAGCCAAAGCCCTGCTCGAAAGCGGACAGTTGTTACCAAAACCATTACGTCCCAAAGGCGGCACCGGTCCGCTGCGGATGGCGCAAGTTAAAAAGATGAGTGAACCGCAAAAGCAAGTCTCCAGCGGGATGGACCCGGTCGCAGAAGCGCGTAAAAAAGCGCTGACCGTTTTGGCGGAAATCCTTTTTGAATATTCCGACGAAAGTGATGTTTATCAGGAGCGCAAGGGCTTGCAAGCGATTATGCACGGCACGGGCGAACTTTCCCTGCAGCAGATGGCGCAGACCAAGATTATTATGCACTTGGGACAAGCCATTGATGCCCAATCAAAGGGACAGGAAGAAACCGCTGCCGAAGAATTGGCACAAGCGCTCTTGGCAGGATTTGAACATCCCGCGCTTTATTTCAGTTTGGGAATGCTGCGTGTGGAAAGTGGACGAGCGGATAACGCTGTCAGCCATCTGCAACACGCCGTGAAGCACGCGGACTTTGGCTTGGCTGCTCGTCTTTTACTGGGGCGCAGCCTGCGTGCAATGGGGCGTTTAAGCGAGGCTGCAACAGAGTACCTCGAAGCCTTGAAGCTCGCGGATGGACTTTTGGTTGCCGAAAATCAGAAGGATGCCTTGCACCAACTGTATGAACCGTTAATCGAAGCGCAGATGAGCGAGAGCGATGATGTTGTCAATGAGCGCTTATGCGACAATATCACTGAAATGTTGATGCGCAATGATTGGCGTGAGCATCTCCAAAAGGCACGCGAAGAGCTGCCAAAATCTGATAGCGATGTCCCGTTGCCGTTGGCAGAGATTTTGATCGAAGCCCAAAGTGGACAGGTTTTGGACGCTATGAGCCGTGTTCACGAATTGGCACGCCAGGGATTCATGCGCTCGGCAATGGACGAAGCATTTCAAGCGATTACCTATGCCCCGACTTATTTGCCGCTCCATTCGCTGATTGGTGATTTGCTCATTCAGGAAGGGCGTACCGATGATGCCGTTGCGAAATTTAGCATGGTTGCAGAATCTTATAGTGTGCGCGGCGAAGCCAATCAATCGACGATCATATTGCGCAAGATCATCCAGTTGGCACCGATGAATCTTTCTTCGCGCACCAAACTGATTGACCAACTCATCGCGCACGGACAGGCGGACGACGCCATCCGTGAATATCTGAATTTGGCGGATATTTATTATCGTCTCGCCGAACTCGATATGGCGCGCCAAACTTACACTACCGCTTTGCGGGCAGCGCAACAAGCCTCAGCCGAGCGTTCATGGAATGTCCACATTTTGCAGCGCATGGCAGATATCGACATGCAGCGCCTTGATTGGCGGCGCGCGCTACGCGTTTTTGAACAGATTCGTACCTTGCATCCCGAAGACCCCGGCGCACGCAAAAATTTGATTGACCTGAACTTGAAGATGGCACATCGCTCGCAAGCCAGCAAGGAACTGGAAAGCTATCAAAATTATTTGCGTGAACATCCCTCCGAAGACGTCGATCTTACCGGAATGCTGACAGATTTGCTCATGGATCATCCCCGTATTGCGGTTTTACATCGCACGTTGGGCGATGTGTATGCCAAAGAAGGCAAAATGGATGATGCGATTGAAACATACGACCGCGCAGCTGAAATTTACCTTGATCTAGGCGAGAAAGATGCTGCTATTGAGACAATTATGCGTATTTTGAATATGAACCCGCCGAACAAAGCAGAATATCAGCAAGCCTTGGCGCAAATTCAGGCATCCTAGCCGGACTTTTATAGTCTGACCGCCAAGTCTTCGCTTGGCGGTTCTTTTTTAAATCCCCGTTCCGTTTTTCTTTGGTACACTCCTCGCATGTCAAAAAAGAAACTTTTCTTGGTTTTTCTCTCGCTGGTCATGCTTGCCGGGCTCAGTCTGCTTGTTCCGCGTGTCCGCTTGGCAGTTGCTTGGCGAGTGGAAAAAGCCATTCTCTACATTAATAATGTCATCGACCCGCCCGAACCGGTGCCGACTGCGTTGCCTTTCACGCCGCAACCCTCGGCGACACCCCTTGCTTCACCGACTATTACGAAAACGCCCGCGCCCGAAACCTTGACGCCCACGCCAACAGAT
>JANTFU010000017.1 GCA_024763295.1 Anaerolineales bacterium | reverse complement strand
TTTATGTGGGAGAGTGTAATGTATCTGTTGTTTTTTGCGCTTTTGTTCCCGTAAACCAACATGCCACAAGATTTACGGGATATTGTATTTTTTGATGCCATTTACCAATGTATGGGGTGAAAAAGAACTCGTATTTGCCGCCTACGTTGCCGCCAACGTCATTTTCGGACGGAACTTATACCCATAAACCAACATCCCGCGCTCATCGCCGTCTTGACGGAGCTTGCGCGTCACCATCTCAACGGGCATACCGATGCTCACATCGTCTTCGTCCACATCGGTCAACTGTGCGGTCACTAACGGACCTTCATCTAACTGCACGAGCGCAACGGTATAAGGGACATTGTGTTCAAAACCGCTTGGGGCGTTATAAATCGTGGTATATGAATAAACTTCGCCCTGACCGCTAAAGGCAAACTCGTCTTTCGCCTCTTTCCCGCATTCGGGGCAAACATCACGCGGCGGGAAGATTTTTGCATCGCAATGCGGGCAAACTTCACCAACCAAGCCGTAACGCTGTTTTTTCAATCGCCAATGACGTGGAATTTCCATAATAATCTCCTTCGTTTGAGTAAACAGCGCAAGTCTACTGACAAGGAACTATCAGGAACTATCAAGACCCCCAAAAACGCCCGAAAAATTGACAAGTGACATGATTTGGTTATACTAAAAAAGGGAATCGACGCTCCGCGCGTGCAGTCAACCTGATTCCCTTATTCATATCATTTATCTCATCCCCAATCATCTACCCCTAAGGAGGCGCTATGACAAACAAACTCACTTGGTACGGACACGCAACGCTCGGACTTGAAACCGATGGGCATAAATTGCTCATTGACCCGTATTTTAGCGATAATCCCTCGGCTTCGGCATCCGCCGACGAAGTGGAAGCAGATTTCATTCTCGTCAGTCACGGACACGGCGACCATGTTGGGGATACGGTCGATATCGCCTCCCGCACGGGCGCTTTGGTCATCTCCAATTTTGAGATTGCAAACTGGTTTAGCGCGCAAGGTGTCGAAAAAGTGCATCCCCAGCATTTGGGCGGTGGATTTCAGCATCCCTTTGGCTATCTCAAATTGACGCTGGCGCTGCATGGCTCTGCGCTCCCCGATGGCTCTTATGGCGGCAACCCCGCAGGCTTTTTGTTGACCACGAACGATGGCAAGAAAATCTATATGGCGCAAGATACGGGCTTGTTCGGCGATATGAGCTTGATCGGCGACGAAGGTATTGATTTGGCGGTTATCCCGATTGGCGATAACTTCACCATGGGACCCGATGACGCGCTCAAAGCGGTTAAGCTGCTGCGTCCGAAAGCGGTTATCCCGATTCACTACAACACCTGGGAGTTGATCGCCCAAAACCCTGTAAGTTGGGCAGATATGGTGCAAGAAGAGACCAATGCAAAAGTGGTTGTTTTGAAACCGGGCGAAAGTTACGAGCTTTAGAACGATTAGCAAGAACGAAGGCTACAAGGGTTGCTAAGACTTTTGTAGTCTTTTTGTTTAATTTAGACTATTTTTATCTTCTTATGATAGACTTCGCTCGTATACACATAAAGCACAGGAGTCAATATGGGACTTTTTGATAAAGACCGCAAACAAGAAGAGGATCGCATTCGCAGTGAAAATCGCCTGCCCCCGGGACAATCGCTCACATTAAAATTCCCCGTTTTGCATTATGGACCGATTCCACCCTTCACACCCGCAACCTGGGATTTTCGCGTTTGGGGCGAAGTCGAAGAAGAGCGAAAATGGACGTGGAATGAATTTCTGCAACTGCCACGCACCAAAATCTTAATGGATATCCACTGCGTGACGCGCTGGTCTAAAGCCGATACCACCTGGGAGGGCGTTTCACTAAAAACACTCATCGACGAAGGCTTTATCACGCCTAAGCCAAGCGCTACGTACCTAATGCAGCACGCCGAATACGGCTATACTACCAATCTGCCGCTGGAGGTTGCCTTGCAAGATAATTTCCTGCTCGCTACCCACTATGAAGGCGAACCGCTCACGCCGGATCATGGGTATCCATTGCGCGGCGTAATCGGGCATATACCGGCGCAAGGAGAGTTGGTTGCGCCCTATTTCTGGAAGGGAGCCAAGTGGCTGCGCTCTTTAGAATTTATGACCGCCGACCGCAGAGGTTTCTGGGAAAAAGCGGGCTACAACAACCGCGCCGATATTTGGAAAGAAGAACGCTTTGGTTAAAAACGAACGGGCTGCAAATCGCAGCCCGTTTTTTGTCTTGAATGGATGACATTATTGGGCGGGGAAAATCTTATCCAAACTAGGTGCAAGCTCAGTCGAGATACCGGCTGCGTAAAGGCGGTTTTTTTCCGCGCGCAAGAAGTGCAAAAAGTCGCGTTGGCTTTGATCCATGCGGGGGAAATTTTCAAACTTCGCGAGCAGGGCTTCCAGCGTTGCGAGATATAGGTCGCGCGGATTAGCCGCAATCAGGTCTTTTTCGTAATCATGATGATTTGCATAGTTTGCCGCGCGTTCTGCAAAGATGATTTCCAACTCTTCGATAAAAATACGCTCTAAGGGTGTCGCATCGGCAAGGTCAAGAATTGGGGCGGGCGAGGTTAGCACACACATGGTTTGTGCTTCTTGCGTTTCTATGCTCAGTTTGCCGCCGAAGGTAAACGCCTCTTTCTTTTCTTGGTTACGGTCTTCCATCACGACCATCCCGGCACAAACCTGATAGTTTTTATCAGCGAGTTCAGCGTGCCCGACTTTAAACTTTTCAATCGTGTTCCCAGAAGTTGCAACAAAAAAGAAGGCACGTGCCACATCAAAATGCAATTCGGTTGTCACTGGAGAAACAAAGATATCCAAACGGAAATCATCGTCCTTTTCTTCCAGACGCGGATAATGATACAAATAGCCAATTTTTGGCAAATTGTTTTCTTTCGGTGTATTCATAATAGCTCCTTTTGACGACAAGCAGAGTTTTCTTTGTGCTGTCATCATTGGGACGATTTTACTACCATTCAAAAACCTTCAAAGGCACGCAAACAATCATTCTGACGAAACGCTAACCTTTCATGGGAACGACCAAATCAAAGGGATACTCCGCCAGCCGCTCAAATTTGCCGTCTTTGCGCGCGTAGTAAGTATTTTCGATGCGGACGCCCATGCCCCGTTCTGGGTAGTACAACCCGGGTTCAATCGTGAAAACCACGCCGGGAACCAGTAAACCGTCCTTTTGCCCTATGCGTGCCCACGGGCGTTCGTGGACGTTGATGCCCAGTCCGTGCCCGATGCTGTGAACATAGCCTTCGAGCGGGGCTTCCGTATTCAGCGGGGACGGATGTCCCTGTGCTTCAAAGAGTTCGCAGGTTAGTTTTTGGAGTTCGCCAAAAGGCATTCCAATTTCCATTTTGTCGATGACGGTTTCGTAGACTTCGCGGACTTCGTCGTGGAGCTTTTGCTCGGCTTTTGGTGCGTAGCCCAAACACCAAGTGCGCGTGAAATCATAAAAGTAGCCGCCGCCTGCTTCGCAAGGGAAGATGTCAAAGATGATGGTTTTACCCAAGCGAATTGGGTCATTAGGCGTACCCGCCGAGTGGGGGATACCCGCATCGCGCCCGATGGCGAAAATCGTTGCTTCGGGGTTTTCCGCGCCGCGCTCTGCCAGCCAAAGATTGATCTTGCCCTTGACGTCCGATACGGTCAATGGGTTGCCATCTTCTTTTATAAGGACTTCGTTCTCGTCAACGGGGTGGCTGGTCAAAAAGTCCTGCACTTTGCCGACCACTTCGGTTGTGATTTGTCCCATCTTGCGGATGCGGGCGATCTCGGCTTCGGTTTTGGTTTCCATCGCCGCGAGGAAAACCGAATCCATGCCCGATTCGCCGATGAACTCGATTTCGGGCATCAGGTTTTGGGTGGCGATTAACATCGAAAAAGATGAACTCAAATCCGTATGCCCGTAAACGCCGACCCTGCCGCTCGTCACGTTCGTATCGCTGAGCATCTTTTGCAGACGCAGCGCCGCGAGGCTGATCCCTGTTTCCTTGGCTTCTTTTGTCAAGGCTTTGGCGGAGTAAGTGCTGTATGAGATGGTCTTTAAGCCCGTTTTGGCGGCTTCTTCGCGCTCCATGTCGTTGTGGAAGAGAGTCGCATCTTTGCCGCGCGGTTTGATGAGCGTAGCAGCATTAACGTGTCCGCCGCCGGTCATGTAATACATTGGGGCGTTGTGTTCTGCGTCGCCAAGCACGAGCAGGGCGTCGAGATTGCGGTCTTGCATGATTTGGTCGAGGTCAGATTTCATGGGTCTCCAGAGATAGAAATTAGGTAATTAGGTATCAGGTAATTAGGAATTTGGGAATAGTGCTGGTTGCCTGATTGCCTGATTCCTAATCCCTAAGAACATTCTGCAACGCCACCAGTAGCGCCCCTTCCTGCTCAGGTAGCACGGTGCGCGGGTCTAATAAAATCTTATCGTTTTCGGTGCGGGCGATGACGGGCGGGTTTTGCTTGCGCAGTTGAGCAAGGAATTTGTCGGGTTTCTTCACATCGAGTTCGAGCAAAAAAGTGGGCAGGGTTTCTTCAGGCAGGCTGCCGCCGCCAATCGCCGAGCGACCTTCAATGACGCGACCTTGCCCAAGCTCTCGCTGCCAAACTTCGGCGCGGGATTGGTTCTGTTGGGGCGTGGTGGCGATCATGCGCCAAATGGGGATTTCGCGCTCGGCTTCATCTTTGAGATAGTGCATCAGGTTCGCGGTGATGCCTGCCAGTGCCACTTTATCGGCACGGACGGCGCGTGCAAGGGGATGTTTTTTGATTTTTGCCAGTAAATCCGCTCTGCCGACGATAATCCCGGCTTGGGGACCACCGAACAGCTTATCACCGGAGAAGGAAACCACATCCGCGCCCGCTTCCAGAGATTCTTGCACGGTTCGCTCGTGGATGAGACCGTAGTGCGCGGTATCAAGCAGGGTGCCCGAGCCCAAATCGTCGATGACGGGAACGCCTGCCGCATGAGAAACGCGCACAATTTCATCCAATGATGGTTCTTCCGTAAAACCAACAATCTTGAAATTGGAGCGGTGCGCCAGCATAACGAGTTTGATCGGCTCTTCTGCAATGGCACGCTCGTAGTCTGCAAGATGCACTTTATTTGTCGTACCAACTTCAACCAGTTTTGCACCCGACTGCTTCATCACATCAGGGATGCGGAAGCCGCCGCCGATTTCGATTAACTGCGAGCGGGCAATCACCACGCGCCGACGATTGGCGAGGGCGGAGAGAATCAGCATGACGGCGGAGGCGTTGTTATTCACGACGACGGCTGCTTCTGCGCCGGTGAGCCGTTTGAGTACGTTCTCTGCATGGATGAGACGCGAGCCGCGTTTGCCGTTGCGCATGTCAAATTCGAGCGTTGAGTAGTTGCGTCCGACCATGTCCATCGCTTTGGTGACGGCTTGGCTGAGTGGGGCACGTCCCAAGTTGGTGTGCAGAATCACGCCCGTGGCATTGATAACGGGATAAAGTGTGGGTTGCGTCCATGCATCTAAACGGGACTCTGCTAAATCCAGGAGCGTTTCGGCTGGTGGGACGGGTTTACTGTCTTTGGCGAGGAAGGCTGTGCGGGCTTCGTCTAAAACGGTTCGGAAGGCGTCCAAAACCAGCGGTCTGCCATATTCTGCAATCAGTTCGGCAGCCGTGTGGGTTTTGAGTAATTTGTCTACGGAGGGGAGCGAGCGGAGATTAGTCATTTTTTATTTCGGGGGGTATCCATTGGGCTTTTTCTCTCATGCGTATAAGCACTTCTGTTAGCACGAAGCCAAATGCCATGCCTGCGGCAAGGTTGACGGTGGCGACGCGCCCAAGCTGCATCCAAGCGAGGGTAGCGCCGTAAACGCCGACCCAAAGCGCCTGACGGATGATGACGTTGGCGGCGGGAAAGTTTTTGAGATTGAAGCGACGGTTAATAAAGTAGATGATGGGCAGCGCCGTGCCAGTGAGAGCGAGCACAGCGAGGAAGAAGAACGCCCAACGCGGACCGAGGGTTGGCAGGGTGAAGTTAACGAGGGAGTAAAGCCCAGCCCAGCCGGCGATGAACATAATCAGCGTGGCGAGCAGGTAGGGGCGGAAGGTGGGATTTTTCATAGGGGAGTGATTAGGTATCAGGTGATTAGGTGTTAGGTGGGGAGATTATACCGCAGGGATGGCAGTCCGCTTTAGCGGGCTTTGCAGATGTAGTACGGTGGATTTATCCCCGTGCGGGCACAGTTTGCAAAACTATCTTCGCACGGCGGTAAACCGACCGTGCGGGTTTTGCAAAGTCCTGTCGGACTGTTTTTTCGGAAAGAGTATAATTCTCCCACTGTCACGTTTTAACGCTGAAACGTTAGAACGTTCAAACCTTCCAACTTTCAACCTTCAAACCATAAACCCATGACAAATTCCCTCACCCCCTTCTTCTCACCGCGCGGCGTTGCCGTGATTGGCGCTTCTTCTCAGTCTTATAAACTTGGTTACGGCGTGGCTCGCAACCTTACCCAAAGCGGATATGGTGGCGTTATCCACCTTATTAACCCCAAAGGCGGGGAGGTCTTTGGGATTAAGATGTTGACATCTATCGCGGATATTCCCGACCCTGTCGATATGGCGATTTTGGTCGTGCCTGCCAAAGCCGCGCCGGATACGATGCGCCAGTGCGGTGAGCGCGGCATCAAGGCGGCAATCCTTGTATCGGGCGGTTTCCGCGAAACGGGCGCAGAAGGCGCAAAACTCGAAGCCGAAACGCTGAAAATTGCGCAAGAATACGGTATCCGCATGATTGGACCGAACTGCATCGGGCTGCTCGATACGCATCTTCCGCTTGATACCACCTTCCTGCCGCCGCCCGCGCCGCGAGCGGGCGAACTGGCTTTCATCTCGCATTCGGGCGCGATTTGCGCTGCGCTGATCGACTGGTCGATGGATCAGGGCTTTGGCTTTTCGCGTCTGATCAGCCTCGGCAATCAAGCTGATGTCAGTGAAACGGATATGCTCTCGGTCGTTGCTGCTGACGAGCATACCAAAGTACTCACGCTTTATCTCGAAAATGTCAGCGATGGCGCGCGCTTCATTAAAGAAGCGCAGACTGTGGTTGCCAAGAAACCGATTGTCGCGCTTAAAGTTGGGCGTTCTGCCAGCGGACAAAAAGCGGCTGCATCGCATACGGGCGCACTCGCGGGCGCGGAATCCGCGTTTGACGCCGCTTTTGAGAAAGCAGGCGTTTTCCGTGCCGATACCACCGAAGAGATGTTCGACTGGGCACGCGCGCTCGCTTGGTCGCCGCTGCCCAAAGGTCGCCACATCGCCATTCTGACCAACGCGGGCGGTCCCGGCGTTATCGCGGCGGATGCGCTTGAGCTAAACGGTCTCGAACTTGCCGAGTTCACGCCCGAAACCGATGCCGCGCTTACGGCGCTGCTTCCGCCTGCCGCCAGTATCCACAACCCCGTCGATATGCTCGCATCTGCCTCCGCCGAGCATTATGCTGAAGGGTTGCGCATCCTGCTCGCCGATCCTAATGTCGATGGCGCGCTCGTCATCATGCCGCCGCCGCCCATGTATCCCGCCGAAGACGCCGCCGACGCGATGATTCCCGTCATCCAAGCCAGCGAAAAACCCACCGTCATTGTTCTGATGGGCAGCACGGCAATTCTCGAAGCCTCCGCGCATTTGCAGGCTGCAAAAATCGCCGATTACCGCTTCCCCGAAAGAGCCGCCGCCGCGCTCGCGCGTCTCGCCGAGCGTGCAGAATTTTTAGGGGAGATGCAGACATCGGTTGCGCCTTTGACAAATACCGATATAGCAGCAGCAAAATCCGCTCTGGCAGATGCCCCTAGCGGAAGCTGGCTCGATATTGAACTTGCTGACCGTTTAATGAGCGCCTACGGTATTTCAACCGCCTCCATTAAACTCGCCCCCGATGCGGATACCGCCGCCGAATTGGCTACGCAGGTCGGCTTCCCCGTCGTAATGAAGATCGCATCGCCCGACATCTCGCACAAATCTGACGTTGGCGGCATCCTGCTCAACGTCCAGTCTGCGGCAGAAGTGGCTGATGGCTTCGATCTGCTTATGGCGCGGGTCCAAGCCAAACGTCCAGAAGCGATCCTTGAAGGGGTTCACATTCAACGCATGATCCCGAACAACGGTCAGGAAGTAATCGTCGGCGCAGTGCGCGATCCGCAATTCGGCGCTTTGATGATGTTCGGCTCAGGTGGTACGGAAGTCGAAGGACTAAAGGATGTCGCCTTTGGCTTATCCCCGCTCTCCGAAAAAGATGCCGAAAAGATGCTCGCCAAAACTTGGGCGGGCAAAAAGCTGGCTGGCTATCGCAATATCCCCGCGGTTGACCGCGCCGCCGTTGTGGATACGCTGCGCCGTCTCTCCCAACTCGCCCACGACCTGCCCGAAATCGCCGAGATAGAAATCAACCCGCTCACGGTGTTGCAGAATGCTTGCGTGGCGGTGGATGTGCGCGTAAAAATTGTCTGAAACCGAAAGGTACCGATGACCCCGAAAAAGAATATTTCCGCAACTTTGCTTGAAAAGCTGCAAACGACGTATGAACGTTTCCCTGCTCAGGAGCACGCAGAAGTCGATGAAAGTCAATTTGCCTCCGGCTTGCGCGACCTTTTGGACGCCTATGGCGAAGATGTTATATTGCCGGCGGGAAAAACGCTTTTTTATGAAAACGACGAAGCCGATGGGCTTTATTGGGTTGAATCGGGGGTTATGGCGATTTTGCAAGGCGATCTTGAGAAGCCGCATTTGCTCACTTTTCGTGTTGCCGGGCATGTGGTGGGGGAGATTGCGCTACTGGAAGGCGTGAAGCGGACGGCGAGCGTTGTCGCAGTGACTAAAACTCATTTGCGTTTTTTGAGCCAAGAAAAATTTAAGGGGCTGCTGGCAATGTTGCCGGGCTTTGGCTTGGATTTGATGCGTTTATTAAGTGCGCGTCTGCGGCAGGTCAAACAGGCGGAATACGGCGCAGGGATGTACGATCATCTGACGGGGGCGATGTCGCGGCAAGCCTTTGACATGCGCCTGACCGAAGAAATCGAGCGCGCACAAACGTATCAATACACTTTCTCGCTCGTTTTTCTTGACCTTGACCATTTTAAGGCGGTCAACGACACTTACGGACATGCGCGCGGGGATGAGGTCTTGAAGGAGTTTGCGCGCCGCGTGATGGACGATTTGCGTACGACCGACACATTATTCCGTTATGGCGGGGATGAATTTGTCCTGCTGCTGCAAGGCATCGACGAAAAGCGTGGTCCCGGCTTTGTGCAGCGCCTGCTGGATAGCTCGCTCAACTCGCCGATTGGTGCAAATCCGCCAATCACGATCTCGTTTAGTGCCGGAATTGCCTATTTTCCGGAAGATGGAACGCTGCTTGAAGAATTGCTAAAAGCAGCCGACGAACGCGTCTATGTTGCCAAAGCGCAGGGACGTGGACGTGTCGCCGCTAACGCGCGTTAAAAAAGGAAAAGCTCTCGGCAGAGAGCTTTTTTTTTAACTTGAGATATTCCACGAACGATGATCCAAAAAGCGTGCCACATTATCGTCCGCGGGACTGTTAAATAATTTGTTGGGCGTTTCAACCTGCCGCAAGCGATTGCCGATCACGACTGCCATGCGCGTAGATAGCTGAACGGCTTCTTGTAAATCATGCGTCACAAAGACGGTTGTGGTAGCCATTTCGCGCAACAATTCTTTCAGGTCATCAAGGATGGCGGCGCGTGTTGGTGGGTCAAGCGCGGAGAAGGGTTCATCCAGTAAAAGCAATTCGGGTGCCAAGACAAGTGCGCGTGCCAAACTAACGCGCTGCGCTTCGCCTCCGGATAAATGGTTGGCGCGCCGTTTGGAGAGATGCGCCACGCCCAAACGTTCCAGCGTCAACGGGACTTGGCGTTGAATTTCCTCTTTGGCGAGACGACGAAATTTTAGCCCCGAAGCGACATTCTCGTAAACGGATGTATCAAAAAGAAGCGGATCCTGCATCACTAAGCCGATATGGCGACGATAAGCCGTATCGCTCTCCTTTTCAATGGGTTGCCCGTGAAAAAGAATAGTGCCCCGCTTTGGCTTAAGTAGCCGCGCCAAGGTCAGCAAAAGCGTAGATTTCCCGGCACCGTTGGGACCGACCACTGCCAAAACTTCGCCTTTGTGGATGGAAAGTTTATCAATATGCAGGGCGGGTTGGTTGCCGCGCAGAACGAGCAGATTTTGAAGCTCTACAAGGTTTTTCATAGTATGGATGAGCATAGTTCCTGAGCGGACGCTGAGTAGTTCCGAACTTTTTTAGAGGAACGTATTGAAGCGGTAGTCGAAGGACGAGGTTTTGGGTACATCGCTCTTCGACTGTGACTTCGCTCTGCTACGTCTCCGCTCAGAGCCTGGATTTGTTTCATCTTCGCGCACTCCGCTGCTGAATCCACGTCAACGCCCAATTGACGAGGAAGGTAATTGTTAGCAGCAGCAGCCCAAGTGCGATGGCAACATCGAAATTCCCTTTGCCGGTTTCGAGGACAATAGCTGTCGTCAGCACTCGCGTTTGGTAGCGGATGTTGCCGCCCACCATCATCGACGCCCCAACTTCTGAGATAACGGAACCAAAACCTGCCATGAGCGCCGCGAGCAGTGGCAGGCGCGCTTCTTTCCAGAGCATCCAAATCATCTGCATCTGCGAGGCGCCCAATCCATAGAGTTGTAAAATCAAACGTGGATCGAGGGCTTGCAGCGCGGCGGCGGTCAAACCGGTTACAACGGGAAAGGAGATGACGACCTGCGCGATGATAATCGCAGCCGGGGTGTAAATCAGTTGTAAGTTACCGAGCGGACCGGAGCGCCAGAGCATCATCGCCACGAAAAGCCCGACGACGACCGGCGGCAAACCCATCCCTGTATTGACCATGCTCAACAAAAAGGAGCGTCCGGGAAATTTGCCGAGCGCCAGCCACGTGCCGAGCGGCAGACCGATAAATAAACTCAACCCTGTTGCCAGGGCTGAGATTTGGAGGGAAAGGATAGTGATTTGAAATACTTCGGCGTTAAACATATGAATGGGTAGGGGCGGGGTTACCCCGCCCCTACGATAAAATTATAAACCTAAATCGGCATCCGTTTTGTCGGCATCAGGGAAAAAGAGCGGTTGACCGAATTTCTCGACCCCAAACTCGCGAATGACATCTTGCGTGGCAGGGTCAATTAGGAAGTTGGCGAATGCCAGTGCGCCTGTGTAATTAATGGCATTCGATTTTTCGGGATTGACGGTCATCACATGGTAGACGTTGAGCAGCACTTCGTCACCTTCGACCAGAATTTCGAGATCAAGATTTTCCTGATTGGCAAGAAAAGTGGCACGGTCGGTCATTGTGTAGGCGGCTTTCTCGGAGGCAATCATCAGCGTATTGCCCATCCCCTGACCGGATTCAACATACCAAGCGGGTTTGGTATCGTTGGGGCTGTAATCTGTGTCCGTCCAGAGCGCGCGCTCCTTTTTGTTGGTACCTGAATCATCACCGCGTGAGATGAAAGTGGCTTCCGACTCGGCGATTAGGGCGAGCGCTTCGGTGGCAGTGGTTTTGCCGCGAATCCCTGCCGGGTCAGATGCGGGACCGACGATCGCGAAGTCGTTGTGCATGACGAGAAAACGATCTTTGCAGTCCCCAGATTCCATGAGCGGCAATTCGGCAGCGGGCGCATGAACGAGCAACACATCCGCATTGCCTTCTTGCCCCATTGCCAAAGCTGCGCCCGTACCAACCGCTATGGTTTGCACAGCGTAACCGCTTTGCTCTTCAAAGAGGGGCACGAGTACATCCAGCAGTCCCGAATCTTGCGTGGAAGTTGTGGTTGCCAGAATGATGTTTGGGTTTTCGGGAGCTGTCGATGTAACCGGTGTCACTGGAGCGCAGGCAGATGCCAACAGGCTTAGCGCAAGCAAAAATGTAAAAAGCAGTGCAAAGCGTTTCATTTGTGTATTCTCCTAAAGAAATTTAGATATTGATTTGTTCGCCGCTTTGGCGTGTGGAATACCCCGTTAGGGCGGCGACATTTTTGCGAAAACCGGCGGTTTGGATATGGTCGAGCAAAGGTGCCAAAATAGTTTCATGGCTGCGCGGCAAAATCAGGTCATAGCGTTCTTCAAAAAGGGGAATGAAATCAAGTCCGTGCTGGACGGCAGCAGCTTGCAAGCCAATCGCTGCATCTGCCTCGTCGTGCAGGATGGATTCGGCACAGGCGGTATGGGTGTTGGATATCCGCTCGTAGCCGGAGATTAAGTTTGTGGGAATGCCGAGTTTTTTGAGTTCGGAATCGAACCAGATGCGTGTGCCGGAACCCGGATTCCGATTAATAAAACGGAGTCCGGTTCGGATCAAGTCCGCGACGCTCCTGACCTGAAGTGGGTTGCCGGGCGAGACGATTAATCCCTGCGTGCGGTGGGCGAGGGTGACGACATCCATTACTTTATCCGGAAAAAAGTGACGTACAAAGGGCGTGTTATATTCTCCGCTCTCATCCAAGAGATGCGCGCCGCTGATTTGGCAAAGTCCCTGCCGCAGGTTGACGAGACCGTTCAAACTGCCGACCGGCATTGAGAGCAGGGTGAGATGTTCGTCGAGGACGTTGGCGACATTTTCGAGCACCAGATCGTGACTGCCGGAAAAAACGATGACAGGTTTTTCGCTTTTAGGAAGCAGCAGTTTTTGTAACATAAAAGCGCCTGCGTTGGCACGGTAATACTTTTCTGAAACTTTTCCGGTTCTGGTGATACGATCCAGCTCAATCAGTTCGGCTTCGAGCAATTTTTCGGTATGATGTCGCACCCAGGCAGGAGAGCGCCCAAGCTGTAGCGCAAGTTGCGAGAGCGTGGCAGGTTTTGCCATTAGTAAGCGCAATATTTCAATACGGCGCTCATCGGCTAAGACTTTAATCTGCTTGAAGGTTTGAATGGGGGCGATTTTTTTCATGGAAAGTCGATTAAGTTTTTACTTAATTGAAATTTTACCATAAGATATTTTCTGTGATTGAAAATAGCCCCTTGCAAAACAAGATTGCCGCCAAGATGAGCAGGGCGAAAGCCAGCGCTTATAACAAGGGTTGTTCCGTTCTATTTTTTAGCCCAAGATACTCGGTTTTTTGCTCGTAAAATGAGCTGTTTTTCTCGCTCTTAACGCTTTTCTCGAAGAAAATCGTATTTGAAATGAAAAAACCGAGTATCTCTGTGTAGAACTAAACAGCCCAGCGCTATAGCGAGTCCAGTGAGATGTAAATTTCGTAGCCCGCTGTTTTGTACCCATTCTGATAAATTTCCAACATGGGGTTTTAAGTTTGCATGGTATAACCTATTTGCATCTTTGGTGATGGCAAATTTGACTGATTTCGTTTGCTCTAACCTCTTGGCTCTAGCCGCCGTCCTCGGCGGCGCTTTGTGAGAGAAAGCCGAGGACGGCGCAGGGAGGATTTGCCAAAAATCTTTTATCAGTCAATTTTGACCACTACCGCATCTTTTGTGTTATAGATGCGTATACTGATTGCCACTTATCATTATTATCGGAGGATTAGATGAATATCGCAACGCTTTTCAAAGCCTTATCCAGTTTCTCATGGCTTGCTTTCTTTATTGTTTTGGGCATTCTTATTATGCGTGCTTCGCGTAAACAGCCCACCAAGGGGATTACATCTCTCGTGGTCGGTGTTTTTGTTTTTTCCAGCATCGCATCCATTATTAGCGCCGGAATCGTTTTTATTGAACCGAACGAACGCGGCGTGGTCGTGTCCCCGTATGGATTCCGCGCCCCGAATGGTTATCTCGAAAAAGCGCTCACGCCCGGTTTGCGCTGGATTGTTCCGGGCGAATCGGTACGGATTTACTCAATCTCGCGCCAATCCTATACCATGTCTAGTACTGTTGGGGAGGGCACGGTTGCCCAGAACGACTCCATCCGCGCCCGTACCAAAGACGGGCAAGAAGTCTTCATTGATGCCTCTGTCATCTTTCAGGTAGATCCATCGCAAGTAGTACAACTACACATCGACTGGCAAAGCCGCTATCAGGATGAACTTGTGCGCCCGACATCGCGCGGTATTATCCGTGATGTTGCCTCGCAATATGGGATTGAAGAAATTGTCAGTACGCAACGCGCTTCCTTAGAATCCAGTATTACATCTGCCCTTGAAGAAAAATTTGCCGAAAACAATCTGGTTTTAGTCGATTTTGTGCTGCGTGACATTCACTTTAGTGAAGAATATGCTGCCGCTGTTGAGCAGAAACAGATTGCTGAACAGCAAGCACAGCAGGCGAAGTTCGTCGTCGAATCGAAGAAGCAGGAAGCTGAACAAGCCCGTCAGGTGGCACAGGGTCAGGCAGATGCTGCCGTGATCGCTGCCCAAGGTGAAGCGGATGCCCGTCTTATTCAGGCAGAAGCCGAAGCCAAAGCGCTTGAATTGATCGCACAGGTTATCGCCGAGAACCCCGATATGCTGACTTACGAATATATCCAAAAACTGACCGACCAGATTGACGTGATGTTGCTGCCGAGCGATTCGCCCTTCCTCTTCCCTCTGCCTGAAGCGGGCGGAAGCACGACAACGACGCCGGTTATTCCCGCGCCTGCTGAGTAGCCGTCACACATCTCGAAAGTAATTTGGGAGCAGCCTTCGCGCTGCTCCTTTTCTTTAACACGCTTTATGCGAAACTGCGTTGCACTGTGGGGTTTACAAGCAGCGTTGGGATTGAAAACTCGATGTGCAACGCACTTGATACATGTAATGCACATCTTCACGCAAGACGTTTAACGATAAAATGCCTATTGTTAGGATTTTGCAGGTTTAGTACAATAGCCGCGCCGTCATTTTTTTGACGAGACCCATTGAAAAGGAGAGCGCTACGATGGTTGATGAAGCGAAACCTTCCGGAAAACAAATCCGGCTCACGACCCTGGCTGCTTGCGCTGGCTGAGCATCCAAGTTAAGCGCTGAAGCGCTGACGCAGGTTCTGCGTCCTATTCAAGACCTTTATAAAGCAGAAGATTACCCGAATTTATTGGTAGGGGTTGGCGATCCCGATGATGCTGCTGTTTGGCGCATTGACGAAAAACGCGCCCTTGTTGTTACCACCGATTTTTTCACTCCGGTTGTTGATACCCCGTATGAATATGGCTCGATTGCGGCTGCCAATAGTATTTCGGATGCGTATGCGATGGGCGCACGCCCTTTCCTTGCGCTGAACGTAACCGCACTGCCGCCTAGTCTGCCGCCCGAAATTTCGAGCGAAATTCTGCGCGGTGGGGCAGAAAAGTCGAAAGAAGCTGGTGTTGTCATCGCCGGTGGACATACGATTACCGATGAAGAGCCAAAATATGGCTTGGTGGTTTTGGGCTTTGCGGAAATTGACAAGATGATGACCAAAGGCGGTGCGCGCGTTGGGGATGCACTTGTATTGAGCAAACCGCTCGGATTTGGCACGACGACGACCGCGATAAAGCAAAATAAAGCCACCCCCGAGGATGTTGCCGAAGTAATCGGCTGGATGAGCCGCCTCAACAAAACCGCCTCCGAGCTTGGGCTGGACTTTGGCGTGCGCGGTGCCACCGATGTTACCGGTTTTAGTCTGCTGGGGCATGCCTATGAAATGGCGGATACATCCGGTGTTGGCTTGAAATTCAACTTCTCGCAAATCCCCTTCATTTCTTGCGCCCGCAAATATGCCGAATCGTGGACTTTCCCCGGCGGCTCGTCAGACAATCGGCTTTTCTTTGAGAAGCACGTTAGCTTTGATGAGAGCATCGACGAAGAAAACCGCATGTTACTCTTTGATGCGCAAACCAGCGGCGGCTTGCTGCTCTCTGTTCCGCGCGGGCGCCTAGATGCGTTACTCGCCCGCGCAGAAGAAGTTGGGCAACCGCTTTGGCATGTTGGCGAAGTCGTGGCAGGTGAAGGCATCGAAGTTAGCAAATAATATCATTTGCATCAGACTTAAAAGAGGAAAGAAGAAAGGAAAGACTTCTTTCCTCTTTCTTCTTTTCTGCACAATTTCAAAATCCCTCTGCATCTGTTCGATGGTATAATTTTGCCCCGATGAGTACACAAGAAAACAACTCCAGCACGAAAATTTGCCCGACCTGCGGCACCCGTTTGGCTGAAAATGCCGATCGTTGTTTGGTTTGCGGGGCTACCTTCGAAGCGCCCGGCGTCACTGCGAAAACAAAGCAGTCGGTACAGGGAAGTGCCATGCCCAGCCTGACGCTCAGTCTTCCCGCAGCCTTGGGCTTTTTGGTCTTCTTTCTTTTGATCGGTGCGGCAGCAGTCTTCTTTACGTTGCGGGCTACTGACCGCGTTGTAGAGCCAACGGCGATTCCAACAGCAACAACGACCGCAACAATCACCCCGACGGTTACGGCAACCCTAACCGCAACCTTGGTGCCAACAGTTACACCGCAACCGCCCTTTGACTATACGGTTGTTGGCGGTGATACTTGTGGTGGAATTGCGGCTGCCTTTGGCATTTCCTCCCAAAGCATTATCGTCTTGAATAACCTTTCTGCGCAATGTACTGATTTGGTTGTCGGGCAGACGTTGAAAATTCCCTACCCAACGCCGACTGTTACCCCGTTGCCGACCGCCACACTCGAAGGCGTTGC
>JANTFU010000016.1 GCA_024763295.1 Anaerolineales bacterium | reverse complement strand
TTCGTATCGCGTTGATGACTTCGTTTTCGGGCGCGTCGCGCACTTCTTCCCAGGTGGGGAATTTTTCGCGCAGTTTGTAAAAGCCTTTGTCGCGGTTCACGTCGTTGGTGTTTTGGGACAAGATCGTCGAGACCAGTTCGTCGATGCCGGGGAGCGGGTTACGCCAAACCGGGTCGCCAAATTTTGCCAACAAACGTTTATGTACTTCGAGGGCTTTTGCTTTGATTTCTTCCATTTTGTTTTTTCTCTGGCAGCGATTAGAGCCGTCTTGCTGAGCCGCTAAGGAACAAAGATTAACTAAAGTGCAAAATTTTAGTCCCTGAGCGGAGCACTGAACGCTAGAGAAGTGCGTAGTCGAAGGGCGATTTTCAGGGAACGCCGTCCTTCGACTTCGGCTCAACGACTGTCGTCTGCCGCTCAGGAACAGGGACAATTTTGTGTGTTATTTAATTCAGGATCTTGTCCACGATTTGGGCGTGCAGGTTGGGGCTGCCGTGCGAGGTGCCGATTTAGATGACTTTGTGCGGTAGCAAGCCTAAATCACGCGCGTATCCGTGTTCGATGAAGGGCAAAGCCTAAAAGGGTTTGGCTGCCGAGCGCATAAAGGGAATCATCTGCAGGCAACGCTCAAGGCGAGCAAATTTTCCGTAAAATCAACAATGGTCGCTTGAAGCGACTGTTATGCCGCGCGTGTGTTCAAGAAGCGGGCGTAAAGTGCCGTGCTATTTGTCTTCTTCTTCAGCGTCTTCTTCTTTGTTGAAATAATGGCGAATATAGTATGCAGAAAGTCCGTAGCGTAGGCGGTTGGTAAAGAGTTCACGTTCGGAGGCAAGGAAGCGCAGCGGATCAAGCAGGGCTGGAATCATTTTGGCGGTGGCGGCTGGTTCGGCGTCTTTTTTGGCGAGGTGTTCCATCCCGGCGAGGATGTTTTGGAGCATTTCGCGCTGTTTTTCGATAGTTGAGGAAGCACAAACGCCGCCGCGTCCGCTGACAACGGTGTAGCCTTTGTAGGTGTCACTGAGTAACAGGTCGATTTCTTCGAGCCAGAGTGGCAGGTTGGCACGCTCAAGGAACGGTGGTTGGTTTTTGAGTACGGTGTCGCCGACGAAGATGATTTTTTCATCGGGCAGGCTGACCCAAATCGCGCCAATATCGGCACCGGGATGGTGTACCAGTTCGATGGGGGCGTCGTCCCAGTAGAGGGACATGTGATCGGTAAAGGTGATTTCGGGCGGTGCCCAGCGGATATTGCCTAAATTGGGGATGGTTTCCCAAACTGCGCCGGTAAGGTCGCTTTGGTTTTTGAAGACGCCGGTGCGGTTGCTGTAATGTTCGGCTGTTTTTTCCTGTACCAGTGTGCGGCAGTCCATGGCGCGTGAGCCAATGACACGATCGGCATTTGAGTCGAGGTTGATGAGCAGGCGCTCCAAGCCGCTTTCAAGGTCCAGCAAATCGGCGCGCCAGATGCGCCCGTCTTCGGGAATGGGTGGGGCGTCAATATAGATCATCCCTTTGGGGAGGTTGATGGCGGCTAAGGTAACACCGGCATAGCTATCTTCAAGGTGGATATTTTCTCGCAGCGATTGCATTAAGCGTTTTCCTCTTTTTTCGTGGAGATGGGGATGGTTAAGTTAAAGCGTGTGCCTTTTGGTTCTTCTTCTTCTACCCAAATTTGCCCGCTGTGCGCGCTGATTGCCAAACGACAGAACGCCAAGCCTACGCCTAAACCGGAGACGGTTGCTGTATTTTGGAGCCGTGCGAATTTTTCAAAAATGTGTTGGCGATTTTCGGGGGCGATGCCAACGCCATTATCGGCAACCCAAAAGCGGATATGGGTGTCATCTTCTCGTGTTGCGCCGATCTCAATTTTCCCTCCTTGGGGCGTGAATTTGGATGCGTTTTCGAGCAGGTTAATCAGAACACGGCGCAGCACGTCTGCATCTGCCCAGATATTTGGCAAATCGGTTGGGATGTTAAGGATGAGCGTTTGTTGGCGCGAATTGGCACTGGGTTTGACCGCTTCGACGGCTTCTTGGACAATGGGGAAGGCTTCGACACTTTCTTGTGTAAGAATATTCTGTCCTGATTCAAGGCGGTTAATATCAAGTAGTGATGCAACCAAACGTTGAATACGCTCAGCTGAGTGTTGTGCAATGCGCAACAGGGCTATATCGCTGTCGTCGTCGCCAGCATCTTGCTTGTTGGGTTGAAGCATACTTAAGCTGGAGAGAATATTTGCCAGCGGTGAACGTAGGTCGTGATAGATCATGGATGCCATATCATCACGCAGGCGGTCAAGCTCTTTTCGTTCGGTAATATCACGGAAGGTCCATTGCAGGGCTTGATCGTTTTGGAAGTCAATTGTGCGCACATAGACTTCGACAGGGATTTTTTCGTTTTCGCTTGTTTGCAAGCCTGTTTCGTATTTGTGTAGTTGGTAATCTTCTAATTCATCGAAGTCGATATCAAATCTCTCTGCGCCGTCTGCATGTAATTTGCGTACATCGAATTGACGAAGTTCTTCGGCTGTATATCCGCTCAACGTAATCGCCTGTCGATTTGCTTCGAGTATATTGCCGCTTAAGTCCGAAATCAGGATAGGATCAATACTATCGTTGAAGAGTTCATAATAGCGTTTTTGGGTTTCTTCGACACGCTCAAAAAGTTCTGCATTTTGGATTGTGGAGCCTGCTAAACTGCCGATGCCGGTCATCACCAGTAGGGCATCGGGATCAAAGATGCCCGATATCGGATTAATCGCTTCGAGTACGCCGATAATTTTTCCCTGCGCTTGAATGGGCGCCATTGCGATGGCTTTTGAGTCGATTCCTTCAAAAATGGCACGTTCCGACATAGTTGATTTTTTGATTGCCGGAATGACAATGCCGCGCCGGTCTTTGAGTACTTTGCCGATTAGTCCTTGTCCGGCAGGAACCCGCCTATCGACCAGGTTGCCGGCATCCTTGCCCGTTGCCGCCCGAAAAACAAAATCACCGCTACCCTTTTCACGCAAGGCGAGTGCCACCGTTTCCACCTGCAGGGCTTGGATGGTTTGATTCAATATCCGCTGAAACACATCTTGCATTTGTAGCGAGGCGTTAATCGTCACGGCACCATCTGCCAGCGCCGTCATCACACGTGCCTGACGTTGGCTTTCGGTATAAAGACGCGCATTTAAGACCGCCACTCCGGCTTGATCGGCAATTGCCTGCATCAGTTGAAGATGGTTCTCGTTAAAGGCGTTTGGGATTGAATGTACCAGTGTGAGCACACCAACGATTTTTTCGCGTGCCAGCAAAGGTACACAAATGGCGGATTTTGCGCCGGTTTTCTGTATGGCATCATCCGGGCGACGCAGCCAGCGCCGGTCTTGGCTGGTGTCGGGCAAAAGCGCGGCTTTGCGGTTGCGTACCACCCAGCCTGCCAAGCCACGCTCCACCGTGACACGTAATTGCTGGGTCGTGTCATCGTGGATGCGGCGTCCGTAAACGATAACCGAATCGACCGGTTTGCCGTCATCGTCCATCACCACGATGCTGCCACGCTCGCCGCCGACATTATCAATCGCGGCATACAGCACTCGTTGCAGCACCGTGCGCAAATCTAGCGCCGTGGCGACTTCGCGACTCACACGATAGAGTAATTCAAGCAGGGAATTGGTTTGATCTTTTGCCATAGGAAACCTTTGCCAAAAGTATAGCACAAGAGCGAAAAATCTCTTCAGATGTAGAGTAAAATTCAGCTATAAACCGGTAGAAAAAGGATTCTTATGACACTCGATAAAAGTAAAATTCAGGCACTCTGTTTCGACGTAGATGGCACCCTTAGCGACACCGATGATCAATATGTGCTCAAATTTGAAAAACTCTTTCGTCCTTTTAAATTTCTTTTTAAGGGAAAGGATGCTCATCAGGCAGCCCGACGTTTCGTGATGTGGAGCGAAAGCCCCGGCAATATGCTTATGGGAATCCCTGATCGGCTCGGACTGGATGATGAGTTGGCAGCTTTTGTCGACTGGGTTACCCGCAATAATCCCCCACCGTTAAAGCACTTCATGCTCATTCAGGGCGTCGATGAAATGCTGGCAAGCCTGCACGGAAAGTACCCAATGGCGGTTGTGACCGCACGCGGTGAAAACGGGACGATGCAATTTCTCGATCAATATGATCTGCTCAAATATTTCGATGTTGTTGTGACCGCCCTCACAGCAGAACATACCAAACCTTATCCTGATCCCATTCTCCACGCCGCCGAAGTCATGGGCGTCCCTGCTAAGAATTGCCTGATGATCGGCGATACCACCGTCGATATCCGCGCGGGCAAAGCCGCCGGAGCGCAAACCGTCGGCGTATTGTGCGGCTTTGGCGAAGAAGCCGAACTTCGCAAGCACGGCGCTAATCTGATTTTAGATACGACCGCAACGCTGCATAAAACCTTGCTTGGCGGCGCATAGAGAACATATTTAGCTCGTAAATAAAGCGTCCAAGCCCACACAGGTCTCTGAGACCTGTGTGTTTTTTTATTCACTCAGCGTGCTGGTTGGAATAGGCGTCTTTGAGGGCGTCATGGTTGGTGTGGGGCTAACATAGGATACCGACTGGACGACCAGATCTGAAAAAGTGACCGTTGCCGCCGAACTGGATGCCGCCGACTGGACAAATACGCCCAGCGTCCCTGCCCCGAAACTTGAATCCGTTAGGGTAAATTGATACCTACCGTTCAGAAAAAAGCGCATCTCCGCGCCGACAGCCCAAACGCCCAAGCGCACATCGCCAGGCGAGCCGGGCGGTGCATCGCCGCTGGGTGCAGGTCCCGCCAACACGCGCGGACGATTGTAGGCTTTTTTCAACTCCAGCCGCACTGTGCCGTTACAAGCCAGCACATAGCGATATGAATCCAAGCCATTTGCACGGAAGATCAGTCCGTAGGAATCACCACCACGACAAAGCGCGGGGTGCGCGTTGATCTCGGCGTAAAAATCGCCCAGCAGTGGTTGCGAGCGCAGACTGAAGAGGCTGGTGTCGGCGGCTTTGACCGCCACTGTAATGCGTTCACGGCTGACGCTGACACTGCCTGCGTCCGATTCGGCGACATTCCAGAAGGCGGCAGAGGTGAAATTGTCGCTGAATATCTCATCGCCCAAGCCGGGCAGGTAGATGGGTGTTGCGCTAGGGATGAGAATCGGCTGCGGGGTTAGGGTTGCTGTCGGCGGGAACCATTGCACCGTCGCGGTTGGGGATGGGGCAGATGTCGCTGTGGCGGTAGCAGGTAAAGGCGCAGAGCGCATCG
This sequence comes from Anaerolineales bacterium, assembly GCA_024763295.1. GTDB lineage: Bacteria > Chloroflexota > Anaerolineae > Anaerolineales > Villigracilaceae > Desulfolinea. The sequence continues at coordinate 11,463 of JANTFU010000016.1, read as the reverse complement.
GGGCGCACGCAGATAAAGCCAGAAAGATGATGATGGTCAGCGATAGGATGGGGGCAAGGCGAGGTTTGGATTCCATAAAAAAGATTCTATCGCAAAAAGAAGATACCGAGTGCCTTTAAGGCACTCGGTATCTGTTGGTAATTATTTCTCGTAGCGTTTGCGAATATTGGGTACCAGATACTCGCTGAAAGCTTTTTCGGCGTCGTATTTCGGGTTCCAGCCCCAATCACGGCGGGCGGCATCATCGTTCATGTCGATGGGCCAAGAGTCGATGATGCGTTGGCGGTTGATATCAGGTTTGTAGGAGATTTGTGCGTTGGGGAAGTGTTTTTGTACATGCGCGGCAAATTCTTCGGCGGTTAGGCTGAAGGCGGTGATATTGTAGATTTGATGTTTGAGGTTTTCGCGTGGGGTGGCAGCGATTTGGACAAGTGATTCGACGGCGTCGGGCATTGCCATGAAGGGGATGGCGGCGCTTTCGCGCACAAAGCAGTCGTAGGCTTTGTTTTGCGCGGCAGCGTGCAGCATTTCGGGACCGTAGTCGCTGGTGCCGCCACTCGGCACGGTGAAGGCGGAGATTAGTCCGGGGAAGCGCACGCAGCGGAAGTCAAGCATGGCGGGTTCGTCTTCGGCGAGTTGTTTGTAGTGATTGGCGTAGTAGACGCCGAGGGTTTCGCCGTAAAGTTTATTGCAGCCGTACATGGTGATGGGGTTGTTCCATTCCCATTCCTGCGGGCGTGGATTTTGGGCTTTGTTTTCGAGTGTGCCCATGCCAAAGGCTGCTACCGAACTGGGGAAGACGAAGACGACCGGTTTGCGCTTCCATTCGGATTGATCCGCAGCGAGCTGGAGGAGTTGCATGGTTCCGCCAACATTGACTTTGTGCGCGAGCATGGGGCTGTATTCCGCGCGCGTGGAAAGCAGTGCTGCCAGATGGTAGATATGCGTGATGTCGTATTCGCTAACCAGCCGCTCGAAGAGGGTTTGGTCGAGAATATCGCCAACGATATGATGCACCTTCATCGCCAATGTCGGCGGCAGTGGATTCAAGTCCATGCTGATGATGTGGGCATCATCGGCGTTATTTTCTGCCAGTCTTTCTACCAGAGCTTGTCCAACTTCGCCTGCCGCTCCGGTGATGAGAATTGCTTTTCGTCGCATGTTTGAGACTCCTTTTTTTCGTGTGTAGGGGTCTCTTTATTGTAGTGAGAGCTTTTTTTTCTGCCAGTGTCGAAAATAATTTCTCTGTCAGCAATTCTCAATATGAATTTGGGTGACTCCGCGAGGCGCACGCTTTTGCGACGAAGCGGTCTCATTTTTTAAAATCTGTTTCTGTCTTGCTGCCCGCGCCGTCCTCGGCGTGGGCTTTTCGCAAAAATCGCCGCCGAGGACGGCGGCTAGCGCACTTAGTACTAAGATTTGAACTTGAAATCTTCATCGCTTAGTTGCGTTTTGTTGAACATCTCTGTGTGCAAACCGCACTCGGTTTTATCCTTTCCCTTCCAGCGACCGGCACGTTCGCTCTCGCCGGGAGAGATAGCGCGCGTGCAGGGTTTACAGCCAATGCTGGGATATTGCGTATACGGCAGGGGGTGAGTGGGGAGATTATGTTCGGCGATGTAATTCCAAATATCGTCTGCCGACCAATTCAACAGGGGCGCGACGCGCAGCAGTCCATCCCGTTTATATTCTAAAAATTTGGCGTGGGCGCGGTTTTCGGTTTGGTCGCGGCGGATGCCCGTAATCCAGGCATCGAGACCCTCCATCGCTTTTTGCATGGGCTGTACTTTGCGGATGTAGCAGCAGAGATTGGGATCGGTTTCGGGCATTTCTGTGCCGAAATATCGCAAAACGGTGCGCCACTTTTCGTCGGGGTAAAGATCGACAATATTTAAGCCCCAAATTTGCTCGAGGTGTTCGCGGAAGAAGAGCGTGTCCCAAAAGTGCATACCGGTATCGAGAAAATAGATGCGCATTTTGGGTTGAATGGCGTTGACCATGTGCAAAAGCGGCACGCTCTGGGTCTGAAAGGATGAACTCATTGCCAGATTGGGGCAGAATGTATCCATTGTCCAGCGCAAAATTTCCTGCGGCGTGGCGGATTCAAATTCGATGTTTTTTTCTTCAATTTCTTGGGGAGTGAGTGTCATAATTCTGATGCGTGACGAGTGATGCGTGAGAAAGCATCACGTATTACTCATCACTTTTTACTTTATCGGTTCAAAAAATATTCATCAACAATATCGCTGTAATCAACATTGGTATGCTGATCTAACGTAGCAAAAAAATCATTTCCGGTGGCAATTTTATCGGTATATGTGGCAACGTAATCTTGCAGAAAGTTGTTAAACGCTTCTTCGCCCACGCGCTGACGTAGCTCTTCCAAAAAGAGTGCCCCGCGCAAATAAGTTGCGTTCGTGTAGTTGCGGAAGTCGGCATCGGTGTAAATCGTCCTGTCCACCCAGCCGCTTGGCTTGAACCAGTTCACACGCCATTGCCACCACCACGTCACGGGGTAGGGCGGCGTCTCTTCGTAGAAAATCCGCTCGCTGTAGAGTGCCAGTGATTCGTCTAGCCAAGGCTCCAGCGCCTGATCGCTGCCGACCAAACCGAAAAACCACTGATGCGAAATTTCATGTACGCCCAACGCGATTAGATTATTTTTCAACGTACCGTCGTACTCGTCGTAAAAATTCGTCCCCATAAAAATCAAGCCATCGTATTCCATGCCATCGGGCAAATAGGTTTGCACAATGCTCAAATGCTCGTGTGGATAAGGCGCATAACGACGCGAATAGATCTCTAGCGCGCGTGCGCCTGCATTCAGGATGGCTTCGCCGGGTTTGGCGTAATTTGGGAAGTAAAAGCTCGTCACGTCCCCGTTTTCGCTGGATACCGTTTCCGTGCTGAATGCCGAAGAGATAGAGAAGACAAACGTCCGTGCGCCCTCGAGTTGATACCGATATGTATTGCCTTGTGGTTCTGTCGAAGCGCTCGCCGCGACAACCACATCTTCTTCTGCGCTCACGTTAAAAATCACATCAAAATCCGCAATTTCATAGACGAGATGCTCGCCGACGCCGCTTGGCGAATGGAGCAACCAACCATCTTCAGCATCGTATGGCGCGATGAAGGGATACCAATTGACGAGATTGATTTGCCAATTGCCGTCGTAGCCGAAGACTTGCTTGGGCTGCTTGACGGGAATATTGAGTGAGTATGCCATTTCGATGATGACGGTCTCATTGGGCACGAGCGGCGTCTCAAGCGGAATTTCCATGCGCATACTTTCAATGTTGGGCGTGACGGTGTGTCCGTTCACAGTCGTGATTTGCAGGTTGAAGCAGCCGCTCCAGCGATTGGGGTCAACTGCCAGCATGAGGCTTGTAAGCGCGTCGCTGCTGTGATTGGTGTATTGGATGCGCTCTTTTACGGCGAGCGTTTTGGTGTCGTAATCCAACGCTGTCTCGAGAATATATTGCGTGCGTCCGCCGTTGACGAGAGTCGGCTGCGCGGTGGCGGTCAATGTTGGGGACGGGGTTGGGGTTGGCGTTAAGCTGGGGGTAGCGGTTTGTGGGGAAAAAGCCGTTGGGCTGGGCATTTGGGTTGGTGCGTCAGTGACCAAAACAAAATCGGCGGGCGTGGCGGGCATGTCCGAGGGAAGGGTGCAGCTTGTTAAAAGCCATATTCCAATGAAAAGGAACAATCCAGCTCCTGAGCGGAGCGAACGGAGAGAGCGCAGCCGAAGGACGGCGGAACCGGTTCGTGTCGCTCTTCGACGACGGGCTTCACGTCTGTTCAGCCCTCCGCACAGCGACTGGACGATTTTGTTAAACATTAATGCGGCGTCCTGAAATATTTCGCCGTAATATCGTCAATATCCACTCCTGCGTGTTCGCGCAAGACGCTGAAAAAATCATCCCCGTTAACGATTTGCCGATTGTAGCGAGCAACATAATCGCGCAAAAAGGCGAAGAAAGCCTCATCGCCGATGCGCGCGCGCAATTCTTCGAGAAAATACGCCCCGTTAAAGTAAGTGGATGACCAGTAGGCGCGTTCGCTGGGGTTTTCGCTCACTTCGAGATCAAGCCAACTGCCGGGCGTGTAATCGTACATGCGCGCCTGCCACCACCAGTTGAGCGCTTCGGGGTGGTAGTTTTCGTAATAGAGTCGCTCGCTGTAGGTTGCCATCATCTCATCGAGCCAAGGTTCGTGTGCCTGATCGTTGGCGATTTGCTCGAAAAACCACTGATGCGCGGTTTCGTGCGCGCCAACGAAAGTGAGATAGTTTTGCGCCGTGCCATCGTATGTGTTGTAAAAGCCGTTCGACTGAAAGTAAAACGCCGAGTATTCCATGCCGTCGTTGAAATCGCCCTGTACGGCGGTCAGCGATTGGTGCGGGTACGCGCCGTAGATTTTAGAATAAAGTTGGAGCGCACGCACGGTCACGTTGAGCAATTCTTGCCCCGGCACTTCAAAAAAAGGATAGTAATACGAGTAGACGGTCACATCCCCAACCTGCTGACTGACGACCTGATAGTCGGGACTAGCGGAAATGACGAAAGCGCGCCCGGCTTCAAGTTGGTAGCGTGTCCACTCGGCTTGGGGTTCGGCGTTGGCAGATGCGGCGATCACTACGTTCGGCGCATTGACGTAAACATCATAATCTGCGGCAGGGTAAACGAGATGTTCACCAAAATACCAAGGGTCGGGCAGTATCCATGTTCCGTTTTGACGCGGCACGACGAAGGGATACCAATTCGTCAGATTGACTTGGCGGGCGGTGTAGCCGTAAATCCGCGCGCGCTCTACGCTGGGATCGCCCTGCTCGGCGAAAGGCAGATTGAGCGTGTAGCGGATGTGGATCTCCGTCTTCGCTTCGGGCGCGAGCGGCGCGGCGAGCAGTATGCCCAGTCGCTGCCCGTCGAGCGTGTAGTTGATTTCTGCCCCATCGATACTAACTTCGTGTAGAACAATACCATTTGTCCAATAATTCGGCTCGACAGCCAATAAAAGGTCGGTCAGTGTCTCGCTGCTCTTGTTGGGATAGAGAATGGTCTGTTCCACTTCGACGGTTTTTGCGGCGTAGTCGAGCGTGGCGTAGATGGTGTACTGCGCGCGCTCAAGCGGAATCTCGGTTGGGGCTGGGATGGGCGTCTCGGTCGGAAGCGGTGTTTCCGTGACGATGGGCGGAGTTTCGGTCACTGTGCCGAGCGTCGGTGTGTCGCTGGCTGTAGGCGGCTGCGGGCTGGTGCAGGCGGTAAGCAGAAAGTAGAAAGTAGAAAGCAGGATGAGTTTTTTCATAATGACTATTTATGCAGATGAATCTTTGGGTTGTGGCACTTTTTACATAACGGACAAGAACGGAGAACACGCAATATACTACAAAAATTCATTTGAATATGTTTCAAATGCTTCATAGAAAACTCGTGTAACGTGTAGCGTGTTCCGTTTTTAGGGTACGGAACACGCTACACGCAACATTTTACAAGCTTTCAGAGTAAATGAAACACACCCTATTCATTTTCCCTTTAGGTAGGTCTCATAAAAGGTGGATATTTCCGCGCCAAAAGTCGATGAATAATTGGAACGAAACGTATGCCCTTGATTGGGGACAAAGGTGCATTCGATGTTTTTTCCCAACCCCTTGAGTAAGTCGCAGGTTGTCACGGAGACCGTTACCGGAACGATGCCATCATCACTGCCGTGAAAAAGACGGATGGCGGTTTTCGGGGGGATATTGGTGAAATAATACATGGGAGAGATGCCCGTCAGTTGGGATTGGGGCGTATCCAGTTCTTGGTCAAAGGGCGGTTTTGGATCAAGCCGATAGAGTATTTGGCTGTTTTCGAGCGTATCCCCGCCCAGAGGCGCGTAGAGTAGCGCTGCATCAATATCGGAACTAATCGTGAGTACCCGCAAAGCGATTTCCCCGCCCATGCTGTGCGCCCACAATCCCAGCCGCGACGAATCTGCCGTGGCGAGAATGCCTTCTTGCCCGGCTTGCGCCTTAATCACTTCGAGCAAATTTAAGACGTCAATCGACATGCCGACGCGGTAGAGGTTATCGCCTTCATCTGATGGCGGATAATTTCGCAAATTTGGGTGGATGACGATATATCCTTCGCGTACCAGACCATTAAATTCGTCGATGGCATAGTCGGGCGTGCTGTATGCTGTGACGGGGTTATAGCCATGAATGGCAACTATAACAGGGAAAGGTCCCTCGCCCGTCGGGATGCTCATCCTGCCATAGATGTGCAAGCCATCGCTGAGATAGGTGAAGCTGGCGTAGGTAATCTCCCCGCCGTAATCTTGGGTGCTGCTCACTTCCAGTGAACGGCTTTCGTAAGCACGTCGTCGCAAGGAGGGAATTGAATAGGGGATATCCCAGTTGCCAAGTTCTTGTGTAGCAATCGGCGTGATACTTGGCGCAAGCGTTACAGCTCCCGACTGGGGTGCGAAGGGCGTCATGGATGCGATGAAGGTTGGCGTGGGAGCGCTTATTTCTGGAAACGGGGTGCTTGTCGGCGCAGTGCAGGCAGATAAGCCCAACATAAAAATGATTATAAAGACGTTTTTTTTCATCGGTTGGATTATAACGCCGACTAACCCTTTGCCCCAATAGGTCATTCGGAAGGGAAGAAGAACGAAGAAAGATGATTTACATTCTTTCTTCTCTCTTCATTCCTCGCCCCCGCCGAGTATAATAGCCTCATGCCCATCAAAATTCTTTCCCCCGAACTCGCCTCCCAGATCGCTGCGGGCGAAGTCGTTGAACGTCCCGCCTCGGTGGTCAAGGAGTTGGTCGAAAACTCCCTCGACGCGGGCGCGACCAGCATCACTGTCACCATCGCCGAAGCGGGACGCCGCCTGATCGAAGTCGCCGACGACGGCAGCGGCATCCCTGCCGATGAAGTTGCCCTCGCGGTTGAGCGTCACGCCACCAGCAAACTCGCCTCTGCCGATGATCTTTTTCGCATCGGCACGCTCGGTTTTCGTGGCGAAGCGCTGGCGTCCATCGGCTCGGTGGCGCATCTCACGCTTACTTCGCGCACCGACCAAACCGAAGCCGCGACGCGCATCGCCGTCCAGGGGGGGATTTCCGCGCCCCCTCAGCAAGTTGGGGCGCCGCGCGGCACGGTCGTCCGTGTCGAAAATCTCTTTTACAACGTCCCCGCGCGTCTCAAATTCCTAAAAAAGGATGTCACCGAGCGCCGCCGCATCGACGCCCTGCTGACGCGCTACGCCCTCGCTTATCCCGATGTGCGTTTCAAACTTATTCAGGACGGGCAGCCCAAGCTCCAAACCAGCGGCAACGGCGACCGCCGCGCCATCCTCGCCACGCTTTACGGTGTGGATGTCGCCAAACAACTCCTCGAAGTCAACGCCGTCGAAGACCCTTCGATAGGCTCAGGGAGCGTGAAATTGACGGGATTTATCTCCCCGACTTCGCTGACCCGCTCGAACCGCCGCGAGATCACCTTTTTTATCAACGGACGCTGGGTGCAGGATATTTCGCTCTCGACCGCGCTGATTCAGGCATATCACACCCTGCTGATGGTCGGACGTTACCCCCTCGCCGCGCTCTTTCTTGACCTTGAACCTGCTTCCGTTGATGTGAATGTGCACCCGACGAAAGCAGAAGTCCGTTTCAGCGACCCCAGCCGGATGTTTTCCTTCGTGCAGCGTTCCGTCCGAAAAGCGATTCTCGCCTACACGCCCGTCCCGAAGATGGGCATCACGCCGCCTGCGTTGTGGACGGAGAGACCGTCTCGCCAGAGCGGGATTGATTTCTCGTGGCAGTTTGCTGGTGATGAAGGGAATCAGGGATCAGGTAACCAGGGATTAGGTAATCAGGGCATTCCTGAATCCCAAATCCCTAATACCGAATTACCTGATACCCAATCACCCAATCCCCAATTACCGAATACCAAAGTCCCCCTCCTGCGTCTCATCGGTCAAATCGGCTCCGTCTACATCGTTGCGGAGGGACCTGACGGGCTTTATCTCATCGACCAGCACGCCGCCCATGAGCGCGTGCTTTTCGAGCGCCTGCTGGCTCAGAAAGAAGCCAACACGCTCTCTTCGCAGACGCTTTTACAGGCAGCCGTTGTGCAACTCCCGCCCGCGCAGGCGACCCTGCTCGAAGATCAACTCGATGTGCTGCGCGTTTTTGGTTTTGAAGTTGAGCCTTTCGGACCAAATACTTTTCAGGTACGCGCCATTCCGAATATCTTTTCGGGCGCTGATCCTGCTGCTGCGCTGCGCGTACTCGTCGAAGATTTTGAAGGCGACGAGACGCCGCTCCAGAATAAGCTCGAAGAACGCATCGCGGCGCGCGTCTGTAAGCGGATGGCGGTCAAGGGCGGGCAAACGCTCTCCACGACAGAGCAAGCGTCCCTCTTGCGCGATCTCGAAAACTGCGACTCGCCGCGTACCTGTCCACACGGGCGTCCGACGATGATCCATCTCTCGGTTGACATGCTCGAACGTCAATTTGGGCGCACGGGGGCGAGATAAAAGATGCACCCGAATAGCGTGAATTTTCTCCATAGGGTTATGGGAGAAACCAGCCATACTTTTGAGACATGCAAAAAGAAGGGTTAAGAAATGAAAAAAAATTTCGGCGGATTTTTTCTCGTCGTTTTAATCTCTTTAGGTTTTGTTGGCGCAGCCAATGCGCTTGAAGCGCGTCCAAGCAGGCAGTTTTCCTCCACCCCGGTCTTCGGCGTAGGGGCGGTTGATTCCACGCCTTTAGCAGAAGGAACGCTTTTTGCTTCGCCCAATGGGAGCGGAAATAGTTGCTCGCAGGCGGCGCCCTGCACCGTTCAGACTGCGTTTTCCAAACTTTCGGCGGGAGATGTCCTCTTTTTGCGGGGCGGCGAATATATTTTGACCGCAAGCTTGGTAATTGACGCATCCGGAACTGCCGCAAATCCAATTATCATCGAAAGCTACCCCGGCGAACTCGCTATCTTAAATGGAAATGAGACTGTAAATTCGCTTAAAGCCGACCCTTTTAGCGGATTTAGCGGTATTCGCGTTAGAAAAGATTATGTCTTCCTGCGAAAACTAGAAATCAAGCAAATGGGCTTGGCTGGGGTCAAAATTTCAGGTAGCCATAATAAAGTTGAGGGGTGTGAGATTTATGGCAATTTTCTCAGCGGCATTAATATCTATGGCGGAGAATGGCATTGCAACCCCGATTGTCCGCCATACGAAAAAGGCTATAACCTCCTTGAAAATAATCGTATTTACGATAATTCTGATGCCGGACTAACGCAAGACGACGGTTGGTACGCCGATGGTGGCAGTTCTGACGGTATCGCCGTTTCTTCGGGGAAAGAGAATAAGATCATTCATAATACCGTTTACGGGAATTCAGACGATGGGATAGATGTCTGGCGTTCAAACGATTCACTTATTGCATTTAACCGCTCTTATGATAATGGACGCGGGGACGGAGATGGAAACGGCATCAAGGCGGGCGGAAATTTAGACGCAAACGCCACCAATGGGTTGCGTGCGGTTCTTCGAAATAATATTTCCTACAATAATCGACGGCGCGGTATTGACTATAACTCAGGTAAAGAGGTCACTTTTCTCTACAATACATCCTATCATAATGGCACATCCGGTTTCACCAGCGACGATGGCTCTCTTGTTGAATATAATATCGCCGCGAGTAATGGGCAAAATACAGTGATAAAAGCCGGTCATGCTCATAATTCATGGCAAATCAGCGGGACAGTGGAATTTGTTAGCACAGACCCAGCTTCGCCAGATTTTTTACGTCCCCTGCCCGGTTCTGCGTTTGAAAGTATGGGCGCATATTCGCATCTCAATGATGATTTTGACCATGCTATAGATATATCCCTTCATAGTGTAGAAAATATGGATACGCACGGTGCAACACAATCTAGTGATGATCCTATTGTCTCTGATTGCAATTTGGGACGTGGGCAAGCAACGGTTTGGTATAAATACACGCCCCCCGCTGATTCTGCTATTTCTTTGGATACAAATGGGGCAGATTACGACACTTTTATCGCGGTCTGGACGGGAAGCCGAGGGAAGCTAACTCCGGTAGTTTGCAACGATGATACCGGCGGGACTCTGCAATCAGCGGTAGCGTTTCAAGTAGAAGAAAACAAAACATATTTTATTGAAGTTGGCGAAGCCGAAAAGTTTTGGCAACCGCCGTTGGGAAGCTCGTTCTCGTGGCAATTTGGCGATCCGATTAACACCGATTACGACGTTGATATTTATGACGTGGATGCATTTGAGACCAGTGCAAATTTTGTTTCGGATTTACATGCCCAGGGGAGAAAAGCCGTTTGTTATATTTCTGTAGGGAGTTGGGAAGACTGGCGACCTGATGCCGGTGATTTCCCCGCAGAAGTAATCGGTAATGATTATGATGGCTGGGCAGGCGAAAAATGGCTTGATATTCGCCAAATAGATACGCTCGCACCCATTATGCGCGCTCGTTTAGATATGTGCGCAGAAAAGGGTTTCGATGGTGTAGAACCGGATAATGTTGCGCTTCATTGGGAAAATACCGGATTCCCGATTACTTATGCTGATCAGCTTGCCTATAATATCTGGCTCTCCAATGAAGCTCATGCTCGCGGACTTTCAATCGGATTGAAAAATGATGAAGACCAAGTGAATGATTTGCTCTCTTATTTCGATTGGGCATTAACCGAAGATTGTTTTTACGGGGCTTGGTGCGATGAGGTACATCCCTTTATTGATGCAGGCAAACCGGTTTTCTCTGCGGAATATACAGATAATACGACTTCGGCACAATTTCAATCTGCTGTTTGCCCCCAAGCACAGACTTTGGGCTTTTATGCCTTCTTGAAAAATCGCAATTTGGATGCCTATAGAGAAGATTGTCCGTAAGAAAAGTTGCTTTCTCCTAACCCGCGCGGCATATTTTTAGCGCTGCGAAAAAGGACTTGTGTTTCCCTTTCAAGAGCTACGACCATGTTAACTCTCTTGCTAAGAAACTGCGGCAAATGGGCATTTCCACTCTTCAGACATCCATTTAATATAGCGGTATCAAATTAAATTTTCAGAGCGAAACGACTTATCTATTCATTTTGCATAATCCGCCAGCAATTCTCAATATGAATAAGACATGTTGTGTCCGAAATAATTTCAGGGTATCCTTATGTTATGAACCAGCGAAAAGTATTCGATACCCAAATTGCGAAATTGCGAGACTGCTTTAGCGGGCTGCCAGATTATCGTAGAGGAGATAATACACAGTACGAAATCGAAGATGCCGCATCAGCCGCATTCAGTGTTTTTTTCAGTCAATCACCTTCTTTTCTAGCCCATCAACGTCTTTTGGCGAAGAAGAAAGGGAGAAGCAATCTGCAAAGTCTCTTTGCAGTTGGCAAGATACCATCCGATAACCAAATCCGTAATTTGCTGGATCCATTATCTCCA